>JBEKQR010000130.1:0-10021 GCA_049519515.1 Candidatus Korobacteraceae bacterium | reverse complement strand
TCGTTGGCGCTGCGCCGCTTTCGACTTCGACGGGCACCAGGGAATTCTGCTCTGATCAGACGGCAGTCATCCGGGTAGCGGGTACCGGAACCACCGTGCCCACCGCTTGCGCTGCCACGCTGGCTGCGATTCAGTAACCCGGAACAGGTTTGGGCAAAGTACCTGGGGAGGTACAGCCAAGGGCCGAGACTTTCGGCCCTTTTTTCTTTTTCTTCGGCGTCCTTCGGTGTTAATCCTTTAGTTATGGTCCCCGCCCCTGATTCTGTGCCAATTCCTGTCATTCCCGATTATGATCTAGTGCGATGCTTTGGCTCTGCGCGCCAGCCGCATTTTTTTATCGAAGCGCGGAGGTTTGCGCTGGACGCGGTTTGGCAGCATTCGTGCTCTGTAATTCGTGTACGGTCGTCGATCAAATTTTGTTGTGCTGTCCGGCGAGTGCACGATGTCCGCCTGGTAAGAAAAGACCAAGGTCGCGTTTCCCGGGCAGCGCCACTGGAGATGCTGTATGAGTAAGCAGAAGGGCTTCTCTTTGATCGAGTTGCTGATCGTGGTGACGGTGATCATGGTGATCTCCGCTATCGCCGTCCCTAACTTCCTGCGTTCAAGACTGGCAGCGAATGAGGCCTCCGCGGTTCGCGGCCTGCGCACCATTGGCACCGCCGAGACCGCTTATGTGGCCAGCTACGGGCCCAATTACTCGGCGGATCTGGCCTCGCTTGGAGGCACCAGTTGCACCATCCCGCTCTCGACCGCGGCTTGCCTTATCGATGATGGCTTGGCCCACGCGACCTCGCCAGACACTTCGCGAAGCGGGTTCTACTACACCTATGCCATCAGCTCCTCAGTGGGTTACACGCTAAACTCCGACCCCGCTTATTGGAACAAAACGGGATCGAAGCACTTCTATGCAGATGCCAGCGGCGTCATCCGTTCCACGTCCGCAAATACACCGGCAGTGGTTACCGATCCTGCGGTGCAGTAGCAGGAGCGGCGAATCCCAGGGCGCCACCCTTTCCCATTGCCGCTGGTAATCAGTCGAATGCCGCCCCCGTTTATCGCTTGTCCGACAGTTTTATAATGGCGGTGAACTTCGGAAGCCGGCTCAAGCATCTCTCGTGTAAAGACACGGCTGAAGCGTGCCTGTTAAGGTAGTCTCTGGCAGGGCGCCGGTTTTGCGGCCCAGGTTGGCACGAGCGGTTCATCCCGGTGCCGGCTCCCGGGCGGATGCTGTCGGAACCTTCAGACCAATGGCAGTCATTGAAACCTTCGAGTTGGAAAAGTCGTACCAGGTCGGCCTCTGGCGCAAGCGCGAGCGGCAGGCCCTGCGGCCGCTGACCCTCGCCGTGGAAGCGGGCGAGATTTTCGGGTACCTCGGCCCCAACGGCGCCGGCAAGACCACTACCCTTAAGCTGCTGATGGGCCTTATCTACCCCACGGCGGGCAGCGCCACCATTCTGGGGCGCCCGCTGGACGACCGCGCAATGAAGGCTCAGATCGGCTTCCTGCCGGAGCAGCCGTATTTTTACGATTACCTCAGCGCCCGCGAACTGCTGCATTATCTGGCCACTGTCTCCGCCGTTCCCGCCAAGGAGCGCGCCCGGCGCGTGGACCAGGTGCTCGAGCGCGTGGGCCTCCAGGAACACGCTAACGTGCAGCTCCGCAAGTTCTCCAAAGGCATGCTGCAGCGGGTCGGAATCGCGCAGGCGATTGTCCACGACCCGAAGCTCATCTTCCTGGACGAGCCCATGTCCGGGCTCGACCCGATCGGCCGGCGCGAGGTCCGCGACCTGATTCAGTCGCTCAAGGACGAAGGCAAAACGGTTTTTTTCTCCACCCATATTTTGAGCGACGCCGAGACGCTCTGCGACCGGGTGGCGGTTTTGAACAACGGGCAACTGCGCGGCATCGGAGTGGTGGCCGACCTGGCGCGCGAGATCAGCGGCAAGATTGAAGTCATCTGGGACGGTATCGCCGCCCTGGGCGCCATTACCGGCCTGGGCGCGGAAACCCACAGCAGCGGGAGCGCCTTCCGGGCGGTGCTGCCCGAAGCCATGCTGGAGCAGGCAGTGGATGTCATCCGCAGCACCCATTCCAGGCTGATCGCCATCACCCCGCTGCGTGCCACCCTGGAGGATTTCTTCCTGCAAAAGCTCGAGGCCGACCCGGAAGGCAAAGCGGCACGCGGGGGGTCGGCATCATGATCACCGCCGTCGCCGCACTCACAAGGTGGCAAGCATGATTACCAGAATCGGCGCCATCGCCTTCAACACCTTTCGCGAAGCGGTGCGCGATCGCGTGCTTTACAACCTGGTGGTCTTCGCCGTCCTCATGGTCGGGGCGGCGCTGCTGCTGGGCAGGATCTCGATCAACATCGAGCGCCTGGTGCTGGTCAACCTGGGGCTGAGCGCGATTTCGCTGTTTGGGATTGTGATCGCGGTCTTTCTGGGAATTGGCCTGGTCAGCAAGGAAATCGAGCGCCGCACCGTGTACACGGTCCTGGCCGCCCGCCCGGTCGAGCGCTGGGAATTCATCCTTGGCAAGGAAATGGGCCTGATCGGAACCCTGCTGGTCAATGCCGCCTGCATGAGCCTCGGATTCTTCGCCGCGCTGCTTTACATGCAGCGCCACTTCACGGCCGCCGACAGGTTTCTTCTGGTGGCGCTGTATTTCATCATTCTGGAATTCGTGCTGATTACCTCGCTGGCCCTCATGTTCTCCACCTTTACCTCGCCGCTGCTGGCCACGATTTTTACGCTCTCCCTGTTCGTGATTGGCACTTTTGCCGAGGACGTGCGCGGGTTCGGTGAGATAGCCGGAGGGACGACCAAAATTCTGGCGACCGGGTTGGCGTACGTGCTGCCCAACTTTGCGGTGTTCAACGTCATCTCCGAGGTCGCGCACTCCGTCCCCGTGCCCGGGCGGCTGATCCTGTTCAACACCGCCTATGCGCTGCTTTACTCGGCGGCGGCCACCAGCGCGGCAATGTTGATCTTTCACCGCCGGAACCTGAAATGATACGTCCCCAAAAAACGCGCTCAGGCAAGCGCAATGAAGGCGTTTTTCCACCCCATCCCGCAAAGCGGGACAAAAACAGGCTCGCCGGGGGCCCCGGTTGCCGGGGAGGCAGCAAGGTCGTTCCCCTCTGCGCGCTGATGCTGGTCCTGTGCCTCGCCTCCAGCGTGCTCGCCCTGATAAAGGTGAACCAGGCGCGCCAGCAGACCGTGCTGAAAGAGGCAATTTACATCCCCTCGGCGCGGGCGGTAAAGGCGCTCAGCCTGGGATATACGGGGCTGATGGCCGATATCTACTGGACTCGGGTGGTGCAGTACTTCGGCGGCAAACACCACGAGCACGCTGAGCAGTACAAGCTGCTGGCTCCACTGCTGGATATCACCACCACGCTCGACCCGCACCTGATGGCGGCCTACGAATTCGGCTCCATCTTCCTGGCACAGCGCCCTCCCGAGGGAGCTGGCGACCCGCAGGCCGCCATTGCCCTCGTCCGCAAAGGTATCCGCGAAAATCCGGCGGACTGGCGCCTTTACTATCACCTGGGCTTCATCTACTTCCAGGAACTGCACGACAGCAAGACCGCCTCGCAGATTTTTCTGGAAGGCTCGCGGGTCCCCGGCGCCTTGCCCTGGATGAAGACCATGGCCGCCTACCTGGCGCAAAATGCCGGCGAGCGCGAGACGGCACGTTATCTCTGGACCCAGATCTTCAGGAGCACGAACGACCCCACAATCCGCGAGAATGCCGCCAAGCGGTTAATAGCCCTGCAGGCGGATGCGGAGGTGGATGAATTACAGGCCATTGCGGACAACTACCGGCGCCAGACCGGCACGGCGGCGACAAGCTTTATGCAACTGCTGCAGGCCGGCTACCTGCGGCGCTTGCCGGTGGATCCGACAGGCAAGCCGTACCTTTTGGTTGACGGTCGCGTCGAGGTTTCGCCTTCTGATCTTCTGCGCTTTGTGACCAGGGGGCTGCCGCTGGCAAATGCCGGACCCAGCCCGTTACCCCCGGCGAAGTAGCCGGGAATACAGAGCCTCAAAGTTTCAAAGGTTTCAAGGTTTCAGGGTTTCGTCAAGCCTTGTTCATGACCTTGCAACATAACCTTGAAACTTTGAAACACTGAACCGAATGCGAACACCATTGAAAACGTGCGCCTGGGCGCTGCTGCTGCTCCTCTGCTGCCCGCCCGCCAGGCCGGACGACGCTCCCTCCCCGGAGCTGCGGCGGCTGGCCGATGGCGTTGACAAACACTACAACAGCCTGACCTCGCTGCAGGTGAACTTCAGCGAATCGTTTCGCGGGGGAGGGCTGGCCCGCACCGAATCGGGCAAGATGTGGTTGAAAAAGCCGGGCAGGATGCGTTGGGAATATGAAACCCCGGTATCCAAGCTGTTTCTCACCAACGGCAAGGTTGCCTGGTTCTACGTGCCGGGAGAACGCCAGGCGCGACGGGCTTCGATCCACGGCCTCGGCGATCTGCGCTCGCCTCTGCGCTACCTGCTCGGCCATACCAAGCTGGAGAAGGAATTCTCCGGCCTGGCTTTTTCCAACGGCCAGCCGGATCGCGCGGGAGATGTCTCCATAACCGGTGTTCCTAAGGGAATGGAGGACAGGGTCTCCAGGGTGGACTTGGAGATCACGCCAGACCACCAGATCTGCCGAATTTCCATCTACTCACTTGATGGGTCGGTGACGGAGTTCCGGTTTCGCGACGAGCGCGACAATGTGCTCATAGCCAACCAACGCTTCCAGTTTGTGCCACCGCCCGGAGTGGAGGTGCTGGAGGCCAAGGAACTTGAACCGTGACAATAACTTAGCAGGATGATTGCGTTCTCTTGAGGTGATACACTAGCAATCTACGGGAAAACAGGTTGCAGATTCGTGGGCTTGCCGGCGCTGCTCCCTTTTGGGCTGGGCGGGGTCCCCGACAAACGCTGTTGCTGTGTTTGCCGGTGTGCCCTGAGGATGGAAGGTTCGCCTGACGTCAAGGAAGTACCGCCACGGCGTGGCTCCAGCCTTGATCTCGCAAACGAAAAATGGCTGAATACCTTGTCAAAATGGCCGACGAACGAGGCCACGTCATCGAGCAGGCCGAAACTGCCTTCTCCGAAGCCGAGGTCCGTGACCGCTACTCCCAGCAGGGATACCTGATCTATTCGGTAAAGCCCAAAGGGATACTGGGCCGTCAGGCATTGCGCCTGCCCACCCGCCACCGCATCAAGCTCAGCCAGTTCGTCATCTTCAATCAGCAGTTCCTGACCTTGTTCCGCGCCGGGCTGCCGATTGTGCACGGCCTGGAACTGCTCTCCAAGCGCGAGCGAAACAAGCATTTCCGCTCGGTGCTGGAGGATGTTCGCGACCGCGTAAAGAGCGGCGAGCCGCTCTCGCAAGCCTTCGAGGCGCAGGGCGTCTTCCCCAAGATTTACTCCACCACCCTGCTGGCCGGCGAGAAAAGCGGCAACCTGGACGAGGTGCTGTCGCGTTATCTGGGGTTCCAGCGGATCGCCCTGAGCTTCCGCAAGAAGCTGCTGACCTCGCTCATCTATCCGGCGGTGCTGGTGGTGGGCGTGATCGTCCTGATCACCTTCCTCATTACCTTTGTCGTGCCTCGCTTTGGCGCTTTGTTCACGGACCTGGGTCAGCCCTTGCCGGGCATGACCATGTTCACCCTGGCCGTGGCAATGAACATCAAGCGCCTGCTGCCGTTTCTGGTGATAATTCTAGCGGGAGGCTTGTTCGCGCTGTATCGTTGGGCGGCAACCGACCGCGGCGGCCGGCAGATCGACCGGGTGAAGCTGAAGCTGCCAATCTTCGGCAACATCTGGCTCAAGTACCAGGTCGCCGTGCTCTCGCGCATGCTCTCCACCCTGCTGGTGGGAGGCCTGCCGCTGGTGCCGGCGCTGGATACCGCATCGCAGTCCATGCAGAGCCGCTTGATGAGAAGCGCCATTGGCACCGCCACGCAGTCGGTGCGCGAAGGCCGCTCGCTGTCGCGCAGCATTGAGGCCACCGGCCTGTTCCCTCCGATGGCGGTGGAGATGATCGAGGTGGGAGAGTCCACCGGGGCGCTGCCGGCGATGTTGAGTTCGGTGGCCGACTTCTTTGAAGAGGACGTGCAGAACGCCCTGGCGGCGGCCATGGCGCTGATCGAGCCGGCCATCATGATCTTCATGGGCTGTGTGGTCGCTTTTATTCTGATTTCGTTGTACCTGCCCATTTTCAGCATGGGCGCGGGTATTAACCGATAGGGGTTTTTGTTTCGATGTCTGAGCTTTTCATCCAGACTCCGGCGACCGACGCCAGCGAGGAAAGCCGCGCGCGCGAACTCGCGGCCCGCTACCGTTGCGAGTTCGTCGATCTGAGGAACTATCGCATCCACCATGACCTGTTCAAGAAGGTCCCGGTGGAGTTGATGTTCCGCAACAACTTCATTCCCCTGGAGGAGCTCCCCAACGACCGGCTGGCCATCGCCATCTCTAATTACCAGTTGACCACCCTCGACGAAATCAGCCTGCTGCTCGGCAAGCGCGTGGTGCCGCGCGTGGCCACTCTCTCGCAGATCACCGACATTCTGAAGAAGACCGAGCAGTCGCAGCGCGTGCTGGACGAGGCCGGCGAGACCTTCACCCTCGACGTCATCCACGAAGATGAGAATGGCGGCGACGAAACCATCTCCTTCGAGCGCCTGACCCAGGAAAGCGACATCAGTCCGATCATCCGCCTGGTCGATACCACCATCTTCACTGCCCTGCAGCGGCGGGCCAGCGACATCCACATCGAAACCCGCGACGATTCGGTGCAGATCAAGTACCGCATCGACGGCGTGCTGCAGGAGGCGATGAAGCCCATCGCCAAGGAGCACCACTCGACCATCATTTCCCGAATCAAGGTGATGAGCGAGCTGGACATCGCCGAACGCCGCGTTCCCCAGGACGGGCGCTTCCGCGTGCGCTACAACTCCCGCGCCATCGACTTCCGCGTCTCCATCATGCCCAGCATTCACGGCGAAGACGCCGTGCTGCGCGTGCTCGACAAGGAGTCGATGAGCGAGAAGTTCAAGAAGCTGACGCTCGACGTCGTCGGCTTCAGCGACGAGGACATCCGCAAGTTCCGCCGCTACATCGCCGAGCCCTACGGCATGGTGCTGGTTACCGGCCCCACCGGCAGCGGCAAGACCACCACCCTCTACGCCGCTCTCAACGACATCAAGACCGACGAAGACAAGATCATCACCATCGAGGACCCGGTCGAATACCAGATCCGCGGCATAACCCAGATTCCGGTCAACGAAAAGAAGGGCCTGACTTTCGCCCGCGGCTTGCGCTCCATTCTGCGCCACGACCCCGACAAGATCATGGTCGGCGAAATCCGCGACACCGAGACGGCGCAGATCGCCATCAACTCCGCCTTGACCGGCCACCTGGTATTCACCACCGTCCACGCCAATAACGTGGTGGATGTGATCGGCCGTTTCCTGAACATGGGAGTCGAGCCTTACAACTTCGTCTCCTCGCTGAATTGCATCCTGGCGCAGCGGCTGGTGCGCGTCATCTGCCCCCATTGCAGGCAGCAGGTCAACTACCCGGCGGAAGCGCTGGAAGCCGCCGGCCTGCCGGCGGCGACCTGGTCCGGCGTTCCCTTCTACGAGGGCAAAGGCTGCATCGAGTGCTCCGGCACCGGCTTCCGCGGGCGGACCGCCATCCACGAGCTGCTCGAGTTGACCGACCGCATCCGCGAGATGATCCTGGAGAAAAGGCCCAGCTCCGAGATTCGCAAGGCGGCCCGCGAAGAGGGAATGCACTTCCTGCGCGAATCCGCCCTAGCCAAGGTACAGGCCGGCACCACGACTTTGAAGGAAATCAACAAGGTCACCTTTATCGAAACAACCCGTTAGGCGCAACACGCGTTACAATGGCCGCACCGGGACGGGACCCAGTTTCGAGTTTCAAGTTTCGAGTTTCAGGTTCGGCCCCTCAATTTCTGGCCGGGTTTCATGTTTTCGGGTTTCATTGACTGTGGGGAGTCTCTCAACTGGAAACTGGAAACTTGAAACTCGAAACTGATCGGAAGCTATGGCGCTAGCAAAGAAGACAACCGCGACCCCGCTGTTTGCCTGCGAGATTACGCCCACTGGGGTGATCGGCGCACGGGCCGCCATGGAACGCGATGAGGTGGAGGTGTTGTACACCCGCACTCTGCCCGCCGGCGCCCTGGCTCCTTCGCTGGCGGCGGAGAATGTCATTCAGCGCGAGGTCGTGCGCGAGGCCGTCCTCGGCGTTTTGGAGGCTACGGGGGCGCGCTCGCGCGACGTGATCGCGGTGGTCCCGGACGCCGCCTGCCGGGTAACGCTTCTGGATTTCGACACCCTTCCCGATCGCCAGCAGGAAGCCAGCGCCATCGTGCGCTTCCGGCTGAAGAAGTCGCTGCCCTTTGATGCCGAAAAAGCGGTGATCAGCTACCGTGCCACGCGCGATAGCCAAGGCGTAAAGGTGGTGGCGGCCATCATGCTGGACACGGTGCTGAGGGAATATGAGTCGCTGTTCGAGGAATTCGGCTCCAGCCCGGGAGTTGTCGTGCCCTCCAGCGTCGCCGCCCTGGGGCTGATCGACGCCGCCGAAGCGACCCTGGCGCTCAAGGTCGATCCCCTCAGCACCAGCGTCGCCATTGTAGAATCAGATCAGTTGCTGCTGTACCGCACGCTCGAGCATGCCGGCAAGGATACCCTTACGGCGGAGCAGTTGGCGGAAGACATTTACCCGTCGGTGGTGTACTGCCAGGACAACTTTCATCTCAGCGTGCGGCAGCTTCTGGTGGCGGGCCTGCCCGGATTTTCGCAATTTGCTCCGGCATTGGAGCAGCACACCGGCTTGCGGGTGCGGGAGATGGTGCCTCCCGGCATGCCCGCGGGCGCCACCAACAAGTACGAGGCTTGCGGCGTGGCCGGCGCGCTGCTTGGCTGAAGGCTCCGGATGAGACTCGACCTCAATCTCGCCACCCGTCCTTACCGGGACGTACGCCAGTTCCTTATGACCTGGGGCACGGGTGCGGCGGTGCTTGCGCTGATTACGGTCGCGCTCAGCGTTTATGCCATCTATGCCTGGCGCCAATCCCGCTCCATGCGGGAGCAGATTTCAGAGGTACGGAGCGAGATCTACAAGCTTGACCGGGAACGGGCCGCGGGCCTGGCCCTGCTGAACCAGCCGCAGAATCGCGAAATCGCCTCCCAGGCTGCCTTCCTCAACGGGTTGATCGCGCGCCGCAGCTTCTCCCTGACGCGCCTGTTCATGGAGCTGGAGCGCATCATGCCGCCCAGGCTGCACGTGCTTTCCATCGCGCCCTCGCTGAACAAGCAGAACCAGATAGAGATTCACATGCTGGTGGGCGGAGACTCGCGCGAGCAGGCAGTTGAACTGGTCGAGCGGCTGGAGGATTCGCCCTCTTTCCGCCAGCCCGAGCTCAGAGCCGAGTCTTTTGGAACGCTCAGCGGCGGCGACCGCGTGCAGTTCGATATTGCCTCGATTTACGTTCCGCCGGCTGGCGCGGGCGAGCAGGCGGAAGAAGCTCCCAAGCAATCGCCGGCAAAGCAGCAGGCGCCGGGTAAAGGCAAGACCGCGCAGGCCATTCCAGCACAGGCAAAATCTGCGCCCGCCGGGACCGTTCGGGCGGCGCAGCCTGGAAGCAAGGCGGCGGAGAGGAGCCCGCGATGATCCGCAACGTCGAGCAGGCGCGCTGGCAGCTCACCATCGCCATGGTGGTGTTGCTGGTGGTGGATGTGGCGCTGATCGCTCTCCTGCTGTCCCCGTTGGTCGGCTCCGGCCGCGCCCGGCGCGAAGAGTTGGCCTCCCTGCGCTCCGAGCTGGCAAGCAAGCGGGTGCAGACCATTCCCACCCTCGATATGGACAAGAAGCTGGCGGAGGCGCGGCAGCAGATTTCCGACTTTTATACGCGCGATTTTCCCGGGCGTTATTCTGAAATTTCGGTCACCCTTGCCAAGGCCGCCGGAGCC
>JBEKQR010000129.1:0-17165 GCA_049519515.1 Candidatus Korobacteraceae bacterium | reverse complement strand
ACGGCGGAGTTCTGCTCCAGGGCGGGGCGGTAGGCGTTCTCGGGAAACCAGATGGTGTCGGGCAGGCCGATAAGCACCTGCTGATCGTCGCGCACGAAGGCTTCGGCGCGGAACAGGGCGTCACAGAGTCCGCGCGGCTGCTGCTGCACCACGTAGAAGATCTCGGCAGCGTAGTTGCGCTCGGCGTAGTACTTGACGATGTCGCTTTTCTCCGCCGAAATCACCATGCAGATCTGGGTGGCGCCGGCGGCGATCATGCGCTCGACCAGGTATTCGGAGACGGCCTTGGGCCGCTCCGCGCCGTCAACCGCGCGCGCGCCGACCGGCAGCAGCTCCTTGGAACAGCCCAGCGGCTGAATGCGCTGCCCGGCGCCGGCGGCGGGAATGATGCCAATCACGATCTTGCCTCCTGAATTAAGGCCAACCACAAAACCCAGAACTAACCGCAAATCCCTCAGGGGCTAAAGCCCGCATTTTTACTGGCTCCGGACGGCATGGCTAAAGCCATGCCCTTTCAAAGACAACCTGGCGGCCTGGGCGGAGCGGGCTTCCTCAAAGTAAGCCAGCATCTGCCGGGCGCGGTGCTCGCCGGTGTGTTCGTCCAGGGTGCGCTGGCGCGCGCGGGCGCTCATGCGGCGCAGCTCTCCGTCGTCCATGGAGAGCGCTTCGAGCACGTCCTCGGCGCGGGAGGCGATCACGATCTCCTCGCCCGGGCGGAAGAACAGGTCGAGCCCGTCAAACCAGTCGCTGACGATCGGCGTCTGGCAGGCCGCGGCTTCAAAAAACCTTCCCGAAGGACAGTAGCCGGAGGCGGCCATGTCGGCGCGCGTCAGGTTCAAGGTCAGCCGCGACGAGGAGTACAGGGCAGGATGCATCGCCGGCGAAACATGGTCGAAGCGCTGTACGTTGGCCGGCCACTGCCACTGCCAGGGGTAAAGCGCGCCGGCCAGCAGAAAACGCAGATCGGGACGCCGCCGCGCGCACTCCAGAAACAGCCGGTCGAGCTTCGCTTGCCGGTCGGCGGCGTAGGTTCCCATGTAGCTCAGGGCCGATTCGAATTCCGGCTGCAGCGCTGCCCGCCTGTAGACATCCGGATCGACGCAGCCAAACAGGGGCCTGGCCAGGGCGGCATGCCAGGCGAGCTCCAGCTCCACCAGCGCCAGGCCGCCGGTCCAGGAGAGCACGAGGTCGAATTCGGGAATCTGGGCGGCGCGCAAGTAGTCCAAATCGCCGGCGTGCAGCTTGGCGAGGGTGACCGGCGTGTCGAGATCGTAGAAGACGCGCAGGGGACCGCTCAGGGCCAGCACTTCGTCGTTGATCCGCGCTCCTTCGGGACAGAAGCTGGCGGTCATCACCACGTCCGACTCGGCAGCCTCGCGCAGCGCCCGGCGGCGAATTCCGGCCCAGTCGCGGTAGAAGACTAGCTCGCAGTAATCGCAGGCGGCCAAATCCCGGCGCAGCGCGTAGTACTCGACGTCCTTCTCAAAGAAGCTGATGCGATGCCCCTGGCGCGCCAGGGCGCGCAGGATGGCACGATAAGGCGTCGCGTGCCCGTTCCCCCAAGAAGAAGAGAGCGTAAGGCCGAAAATGGTGATCTTCAACAAACACCGCCCGTCGAGCCCGTTCCGCTCCAGGCGTCCGGAACTGAACGTACTTACCTCTGATGAGGAAGATCGGGGAGGGTTTGCCGCCCCCACCCCAGCAACCCAAAAGCAGGCTTGCTGGGGACCCCGGCCGCCGGGCACCCAGCAAACGCCGCTTTTGCGTTTGCTGGGCGGAAAGCTGGATCACAGCCGGATTTCGTGGATCAACACTGGGTTGGCACGAAAGACCCCACCCTAGCCGCAAAGGCAGCGGCGAGGGTGGGGCGCCAAGCGAGGATGGGGCACCCGCACTCGTAAGGAACAACCCCACCCTTCGCTTCGCGAAAGGGTGGGGCACCCTGCACGGTTCTCAGGAATTTCTTGGGGTTGGCCTACGATTCCAGGCGCGCGTTCAGGGTAATTTTGGCGTTGTTGGCGAACAGCTTTGATACCGGGCAGCCTGCCTTGGCATTGTTGGCGGCTGTCTCGAACTTGGCCTTGTCGGCGCCCGGAATCTTGGCCGTGAGGTCAAGGTGAATGGCGGTGATGGCAAAGCCGGCGTCCACCTTTTCCAGGGTGACGGTGGCCTTGGTGTCGATGCTCTGGGCTTTCATTCCCGCCTGATCTAGCTGGGCCGAGAGCGCCATGGAGAAGCAGCCCGCGTGGGCCGCTCCCAGCAACTCCTCGGGATTGGTGCCTATGCCGTTTTCAAAACGCGTGGCGAACGAGTACTGCGTGTCTTTCAGAACTCCGCTGGCGGTTGAAACCGTGCCTTTGCCGTCTTTCAGCCCGCCCTGCCAGTGTGCGCTGCCGATTCGCTGCATACGTTCCTTTCTCCTCACACTCGACCGGGACCGGACTACACACGCACCACCGCCGGTCCGGGTCCATCAAGCATGATACGCCTGGAACGGGGATAGTTTCACGTTCGCAGTAGAAGGGAGCCGCACAAGCGGAAAACGAGAAACGAATTCCTGGCGCTAGCTCTTCCGCGCCTTGGAAAAAGAGCTGATGCCGAAATAGGTAAACACCAGCGTGAACAAGGCGGCCACGGCGGCGCGGCTGAGGCCCTCCTTGCCGGCGGCATAGGCGTGGTACTCGCGCCAGCAGGCGATGCCGCCGACCAAGGCCATCCAGAGAAACAGGAAGCCGGTGATTTCCAGCCAGAGAACTTTGCCGACGCGGCGGAGCGTCTGCAGAAAGGAATTGGTGGCCGCGGTTACGCCCTGAAAGATGCGGTGCCCGCCACGGCCTTTCCTGAATGAACCGGCCAGCCTGCCCAGGAAAGTGCCGAGCGAAGCAGGGGAGAAGGAACTTTGCCGCAATGGATTGGGAGCTCCGGGCACATACTGATTTTAGCAGCCCCAGCAGATGGATAGTGCGGCTTCCCGGATGGGCTTTGCCACTGCCAACTACGGCAGATGTGGGGCACGCGCGGCTGTGGGATTGGCCCCAGGTAAAGAACTAAAACTTCCATGCACCCAGCGGCATCCAATTGATGGAAGCGGAAGCGCGCACGAAGCCGGCGGAGTTCGGCCCGATCGACCATTTCTCAGGGCACAGGGACTAACGTGGACCAGCGGCTACAAAGACTAATGAAGGAGCTCGGACGGGCAATTAACGAGTCGATCTCGGATTCCGAGCAGATCGCCGAAGTCATTGCCAAAATAAAATCCGGCGGATACGACGTGTTCCTGGTGCTGGAAGCCACCATCGGTTTCAATAAGCGGGAGGAGAACGAAACGGCCGAGCCGTCTTCTCTTCTGGACCTGAGGAAATCGGAGCCCGATTTCAAGGTCAGCTCCCAGGATCTGAAGTTCCTGAAGTCCTTGCGGATCAGCATCGATACCAACGACAAAGCCGCCTGAGCCCGGCCGGCTGCCATGCAAATCAAACGAGTGCGTGCCGTCGGGCTCCACTCATCTCTATTGTGATACGATTTTTGTATCTGTAGGGCCCCGGAGCACACAATTGAATAGCCGAGGGAGCTTCTGTGAAGAAAGCCTGCAGCTCCTTTTACATCTGAAGCCGTCTTAACCTGAAAAGAAGCAACGTACGATGAAAGACACGCTTGGAGTTCTGCTGGCGGGAGGAGCCGGCGAACGTCTATATCCGCTTACCCGCGACCGGGCCAAGCCGGCCGTGACCTTCGGCGGCATCTACCGCATTATCGACATAACCCTTTCCAACTGCATTAATTCCGATCTGCGGCGCGTTTACATCCTGACGCAGTACAAGGCGCTTTCGCTGAACCGGCATATCCGCGAGGGATGGGCGATTGTGGCCGACCAGCTTGGCGAGTTCATCGAGATCCTGCCGCCGATGAAGCGGGTGAGCGAGAACTGGTACATGGGAACGGCGGACGCCGTTTATCAGAACATCTATTCCATCGGCGCCGAGCAGCCCAAGCACGTGCTCATCCTCTCCGGCGACCACATCTACAAGATGAACTACGACCTGATGCTGCAGCAGCACCATGATTCGGGCGCCGACGTGACCATCGCCACCATCCTGGTCGATCCTTCGGAAACCAAGCAGTTCGGCGTGGTCGACATCGACCATTCCGGGCGGGTGGTGGGGTTCCAGGAGAAGCCGCAAACCACGGAGCTGCGCTCGCCCTACAATCCGGAGATGGTGTCGGCCTCGATGGGCGTTTACCTGTTCAACACCGACGTGCTGATTCCGGTGCTGCTCAAAGACGCGGAGGACCCCGACTCGGAGCACGACTTCGGCCACAACATCCTGCCCAGAATGGTGGACGACTATCGCGTCCATTCCTTCAACTTCATCGACGAAAACCGCCAGGAGGCCCTCTACTGGCGCGACGTGGGAACGCTCGAAGCCTACTACGAGGCCAACATGGACGTGGCCGACGTGTCGCCGGTGTTCAACCTGTACGACGAGCATTGGCCGATCCGCACGCACCAGCGGCAGTACCCGCCGGCGAAGTTCGTCTTCGCCGAGCACGGGCGCACGGGGACGGCGGTGGACTCGCTGGTCTCCAGCGGCTGCATCGTCAGCGGCGGCCTGGTGCGCAAGAGCGTGCTCTCGCCCGACGTGCGCGTGAACTCCTACGCCGAGGTCGAATCCAGCATCGTTTTTTCCCACGTCAACATCGGCCGCCACTGCCGCGTGCGCAAGGCCATCATCGACCGCGACGTCCACATCCCGGAAGGAACCGTGATCGGCTACGACACCGAATCCGACCGGCAGAAATACTTCGTGACCGAAAGCGGCATCACCGTGGTGACGCGGGATTACTCGCTGTTCGAGAGCCCGGTCACGGTGGACTACTTCACCTCGGAATAAAGCTAAGATTTTTCTTCCCGGCACAACTTTTTCGTGCAACTCAGGTTTGACAACTCAGGGAAGACGTGTACTCTGATAGGCATCTCAGAATTGCAAAAAAAAGACGCCGCGCCATGGAGCTGAGCTGCCGGATGAACAATATGAAGCCATTTCTGACCTGTTTGCTCGTTCTTTCTGCGCTGGTGATGCTGGCCGGTTGCGGCGGCAGCAGCGCACCCCCGATCCCGCCGCCTAACCCGAACCCCGTCGGGTTCACAGCCGCGAATCTGAATGGCAATTACGTTTTCCGGCTGAAAGGGTCGAACTATGGAACCGGCAGCATCTTCTCCGCCATCGGATTCTTTGCCGCTGACGGCGCCGGAAATATCACCTCCGGCCAGCAGGACACGAACGATTCGATTGCGGGCGCGTCGACCGTAAATATCACCGGCGGCACGTACACAGTTGGGGTGGACGGCCGCGGGCATGTGACTTTCACCTACGCAACCGCGCCCACCACCGGCGCTACCTTTGACTTCGTGTTGAATTCCACCAGTGTTCCCAGCGCCGGCGGGCAGATGATCGGATTCACGGCCGGTGATATCGCCACCGGGGTTCTGGAGCAGCAGCAAACCTATGGGTCCGGTTCGATTGATAGCACTTACGTTTTACTGTGGAGTGGCTATGTTCCCGGCGGCGGCGGCGAGCTGTTGCTGACCACACGCGTGGGAGCGCTCACGCTAAGCGGCAACGCCCATACGGCTACGGCCATTTTCGATGAGAACCTGAACGGCACATTCACGTCTCCGGCGGCCACGGTCACGGTTACGACCCCTCCCACTCTGGCGACGCACGGGCGCGGGACGCTACAACTGGTGCCCGGCCTTAACGGCGCCGGCAGCACTTCCAACGTGGTCTTTTACGCCGTCGGCCCGAACCGGCTGGAGTTTATCGTGACAGACACGTCCTCCCGCGTGGTGGGCTGGGGCGATAGGCAGACAACCCCGGTTACGCCGGCTGGGAACTTCGCTTTCGTGATTTACGGAAGCACCCTGCCTTGGGCTTCGGGATTCAGCTTCGCCGAAGTTGGTTCCTTTCATCTGGATCAAACTGTCCCCGCCACTGCCATTACCAGCGGCCTGGAGGATGTCGCCGAAGGCGGATATTCTTTCCCATTGATCGCGTTTACCGGCAGCGTGGACCCCGCGTTTAATCCCGCCATCGGGCGCCAGCTTGGTGAATTCCAATCGGCTGGCCGCACGGTGACGTTCGTGCTCTGGTACAGCGATTCGCAACATGCGGTAATGATGACGAAGGATGCCGGTCTGCTGGAGTCGGGAATGGTGCAGCAGCGGCAGCTTGCGATACCTGCCAACGCGACTGTGACCGGCAACTACGCCCTCAACTTGTGGGGTGTAAGCGGCTGCTGCCTGCTGGCGTGGGATGGCCAAGTGCACGCCGATGGGGCAGGCACCTTCGTCGGGCTGGAAGACTACAATTATGGCGGTGGCCTGGTTACGGGAGTTGCGGCCAGCGGGAGCTATTCCATCGACGCGACAACAGGCCGCGGCACTGGCACGTTCGGACGCACCCCGGTGGTGCTCTACCCGCTTGACGGCAACACGGTTTTCGTAATGACCAGCGAAGGCTCGGTGGTAACCGGCTCGCTGCTGCTTCAACACTGAGGCAACCGTTCAATCATCCGGATGAGGCGAACAACTCTCGACAACGCCGTTCGGCGGTATTTTGTTCCAGTTGAGGGTGCGGCGTGATATCAAGTACAGCATTGGTGGATGCCTGTCCCGGGGCGCATTGCCAAAGCGCCAGGCGGCAGGCGCCGGTGTGCGGCAATGGACGGGGTTCGCCCAAATCCGAGATGTGGTTGCCGGTACTGTCGCATGGCCGGAATGACGGTTCCCGTGTTTTTGATTACCGCGGGCGCGTTGTTCCTGCTGATGGAGTTTTATGCCATCTCGATCCAGTGGACCTGGCCTGTGCTGCCGCTGGTGATCGGGGCAGTGAAGTTGCTGCAACGCGAGACTCCGGGCAAGACGCATGTGCCGGCGGGTTACTCTGCTCCACTGCGGGCGGCAGGCGCGCCGGGGCGAGTTAACCTGCACCGCCGTGGGTGAAACTAACAACAGAATGAGTAGCGCAGCCGCCGGTTCGTGGCCGAGAGGCATGCCGTTGTGGGTGCGTTGCGGCCTGCTCCTGGTTGTTTGTTCCTCCTTTACCGCCGCCTATATAACCGACGAACAGCCCGCCAACCAAACAGAGCCTCCCGCCCAAGTAACCGCCGCCGACGCCTGGCCGATCTTGAAAGCTGGGCTAACCGCGCACGGGTTCAACAAGCGCGCGGCGGCCGTCAGTGCCCTGGCCCTGCTGCCCGATGATTCGCAGGCAACGCAGCTCGCGCAAAAAGCGCTGACCGACCAGAACCCGGAAGTGCGCAAGGCCGCGGCCACGGCCCTGGGACAAATGCGCGCCCGGACGGCAATCCCCAGTTTGCAAACAGCGCTCAAGGATAAAGACCTGGGGGTGGGGCTGGCCGCCGCCGCCTCGCTCAAGCTGCTGAATGACACCGCAGCCTACGACTTCTACTACGAGCTGCTGCTGGGGAAACGCAAGAGCAAAGAAAGCCTGCTGGCCGAGCAGCAGAAACGGCTGCACGATCCGAAGGAACTGGCGCAGCTCGGCTTTTCCGAGGGCCTTGGCTTTGTGCCCTTTGGCAGCCTCGGCTACACCGCCGTTAAGATACTGTTGAAAGACAAAAGCTCCGCCGTGCGCGCCGCCGCTGCCAAGGCGCTGGCGCGGGACCCGGATCCGCGCAGCGCCGAGGCCTTGAAGGAGACCGCTTCCGACAAGCACTGGGTGGTGCGCGCGGCGGCGCTCAATGCCATCGCCGAGCGCGGCGATCCGGCCTTGCTGCCGGTCGCAGTCGAAGACATGACCGACGAAAAAGACGCCGTGCGCTTTACGGCGGCGGCTACCGCGATACGGCTCTCCTCCATCCACCAAAAACGAACCGAGAAAAAATGAGCGCGCGCGTTCTGCCCGTGATGAGACGCAACGCCGGCATCTCCTGCCGCTTGCATCCCGGCAAACGCAAAAGCGGCGTTGGCCGAGGACTCCCGGGCCGCGTCATCCGCATTTGGTTTACTTAAGGGGCACAAAAAAGCCCCGCATTGTGCGACGTATCTGCCTCACGGTGCGGAGCGGAGCTATTGTTGTTTGGAATGCAGAATCATATTCTGCTGCCGACAGCTTACCAATGGTTGGGCGAAGGGGCAAGGGGTCCTGATTTGAATTCGCGATATTGTCATTGGACTGCTCCGCTTGAGGGTTGAGCTGTGAGTTGCACCTTAGACGCGGCACCCTTAGACGGCTGCGGGAAAACCCTGCGGAGGTGCTCCGGATGTGGCGCCGCTCCGGTTCGGCCGCGGAGAGGCACTTCCAGGCCGGCTGTGAGCCAGCCCTAAAACGGCACTAGGCAAGAGCAGCTATTAGTGATAGGTTACTGCTCTACTGAAAATCCTCTGTTTTCGGCGTTCCAGGGCCAACCTGGAAGGGCAAAGCCAGCAGCCGAATATGGGAGCTTCGATTATGAGCGTCCGGTTGAACATCTTCATTCTGGTATTGATTCCAACTGTTGTGGGCAGCTTCTTCGCGATTACGGGGCGCCCGATGAACGCGGCGGTTATAGCCGTGCTGGGCGCGGTAATGATCTCGTTTGCCTACAACTTCTACGCCCGCCGCATGGACCGCGACATCATCCAGCCTGACGCGAAGCGGGCGACGCCGGCCCGTATGTACATGGACGGCGTGGATTTCATGCCCACTAACCGCAACATTCTTTACGGCTACCACTTCAAGTCGATTGCCGCCGCCGGACCGATCGTGGGGCCGATCGCAGCCGTAACTATTTGGGGGTGGATGCCGGCCCTGATCTGGCTGACGGTGGGCGTTGCCCTGATCGGCTGGGTGAGCGATTATTCGGCGATCGTGGTGGCGGTGCGCAATGACGGCAACTCGCTGTCGGTGATCGCGCACAAGCTGATCGCGCCGCGCACGCGCACCATCCTGTTCGTCTTTATCTTCTTTTACCTGCTGCTGATCGCAGGGGCCTTTGTTGGCATTCTGGCCGGCATCTTCGATCCCCGTGCGGACGTGCCTTTCGGCATCCTGATGCTGGCGGTGATCGGCCTGCTTACCGGCCAGGCGCTGTATCGCTGGAAGATGAACTTGACCTTGATCACCTTCCTCGCGGTAGGGCTTACGCTGGGTTCGATGGCAATTGGCGCAGCCGGCATGAAGATGGTGCCGGGAGTCACTCCCAGCGGTCAAAAGGCTGCCGCTCTGGCCTTCGCCGGCCCGGTGAACTCGGTAGTGGAGAAGATCGGAGACGGCCTCAACTCGCTGGTCGGGCAGCAAGCCATGTACACAGTCTCGGATCCGACCAAGGCAGACCCGCGGTTGGGAGCTACCATGCTGCGTGACGGCCAGGTGGTGCCCAAGTATCTGGACTCGACCGGGGCCATCAAGATGTTGCCGTCTTTCGTTTTCTGGTGCCTGTTTGTCTTCGGTTTTTCATATCTGAGCACCATCCTGCCGATCTGGCGCTTCGCCCAGCCGGTTAACTACATCGGGTTCTGGGTGACGTTCCTGACGATAGCGCTGTCGGCGCTGGGCGCGGTGCTGGGCGCCGTCCGCGGAATTTTTGGCGATGCCGCGGCCATGCAGGCGGTGACCTTCCAGAGCAAGTTCTTCCTCTCCTGGATGCCGATTGCGCAGTTGAAGGACGCGGCCGGCCACATTATCCAGTCGGCGCCCGCCATCCAGCCGATCTGGCCGATGCTGTTTGTGACCATCGCCTGCGGCTCCATCTCCGGATGGCACGCGCTGGTGGGCTCGATCGGTACGGCGCGCCAGCTCGAGTACGAGACGGACGCTCTGCCGGTCGGCGGCGGCGCCATGTTCTCGGAGAACGCCCTGGCGCTGCTTTCGTTGATCGCCATTTCCATTGCCGGTGGCGCGGGCGCGGGCGCCTTCGCCGGCGGCGTTGGCAAGCTGCTGAACCTGTCGACCTTCGGCCTGCTGGCGGTTCCCTACGGCACGGCCCTGGGCTTTGGCGTATTCGTGGTCATCGTGCTACGCGCACATCGCCTCGATTGTCTCCATGGGCTTGACGCTGCTGCTGGTGCTGAGCGGAACCTGGATCTATCTCTGGCAGTTGTTCGGCGCTTCCAACCAGTTGATGGCCGCGCTCAGCATGCTCATTGTGAGCCTGTGGCTGCGTAAAGAGGGCCGCAACCCGGCCTTCGCCTTGTATCCCATGATTTTCATGTACGTAACCACGATGGCGGCCACGCTGATTACGGCTTACAACCTGTACGCGAGCATTCTGTCGAACCCGCAGATCGCGTCCCAGCCCATGAACAGCATCGGGGCGGTTTGCATGATCGTGATCGACCTGCTGCTGTTCGTGGCGTCGGTTCTGATCGCCTGGGATTCGTGGAAGGCGTGGCGGCGGTTGTCACAGGCGCCTCCGGCGGCAGTGAAGCCGGTGATGGCGCAGCGGTAGATTCCCACCCCGGCAAACGCAGAAGTGGCGTTCGCCGGGGCCCGGAGATGGGTCCGGGCAGCTTTTAGAATTCGTTTCAGGTTGCGCGTTTTCCACCCCAGCGCGCAAACCGGCGGCTGGGGACCCCGGCTCGTCTGGAGGCGTGCAACCAGAAACGAACTGAAGGCGCTCCGGCCGGAATTACATTCCGTATTTACAACTCTGGAGCTGGATTAGCGCGCTCTTGACATGCTGAGTGGGAGCTGCCGGATGGCTTCCACCAACACCCGCGCGGGCAGATTGCGGATATCGTTCAGACGGTAGTGTATTTCCAGGTTGGGATCGGTGCGGCGGATGGCTACTCTGACCGGCTGACAACCGGCGTCGGCCAGCGCTTGCAGCAGGCTGGCAGCGGGCGGAGGGTTTCCGGCGGCATAGGCGATCAGCGGAGACGGCGCTACCGGAATCTGGTTCCAGTTGCGGAAGCGCAGCTTTGATTCGACCCCGCGCGCGCTCCAGGTGCTGGGGTCGAAGGCCTCGAAGTCGGCTCCGGGAGAGACGCGCAATTGCCCGCGGACGATCAGCAGGTCGCGGCGCCCGCGCATGCGGTAGTACCACCAAAGTAAGGGCACATCGCGCGGTTCGAGGACGACGACGACTTCGGCGTTGCGGAACGGCTCTTTGGCATTCTGGATCTTTAGTTCGACGGCGGCGGTGCCGAGCCAGCGCAGGCTGGTCCTATCGCCCAACAGCTTGAGGCCGTCTTGCAGCCAGGCCAGCGTCTTTTTGCCCCGGTATAGATTAAACTGGGTGCCGACGGCAAACCAGCCTACCACCAGGACGGCTACAGCGACGAAAATGATCAGTTCGCGAGATGGCATGAGCAACGCCCGGCAGTCCTGAATTATAGTTTAGGGGATAGGGATAAGGATTAAGATTCTAGGGGTAGGGGCTGGGGATTGAATCCTCGCTTTCGATTTTCAGCGACTTGCCTGCGCTAATCCCTGAACTCCAGGCTCTTAATCCCTGAAGTTGGCGTAAAAAAGGAATCGGATGTCGAAACAACGGTCTTCCAGCGCGTTTCGGGATTTTGTTTATGGCATGACCGGCTACGAGTTTGTGATGCAGGCGCGCGAGTTGCGCGCCTCGCTGGAATCGGTATTCATGGCCATCACGCTGGGCGATCTGATGGGCATTCCGGTGGTGCCGCCCATTTTTGCGCTGCGCATACTGCCATACGTGGTCCCGAGCATCGATTCCTGGAAGCGGCGCTTCGCTCGCGAACGCGAGCTGTCGGATAGCGAGGAGTTCCATCTGCACGGCCTCTGAGTCGCGAGGCTGGCATTCCGCGCCAGGCGCGGCTTTTGCCGCTGCGGGCTTTTGGGCTGGACGTACAATCTGGTTGCCGGGTCAGGCCGGGAAAGGGGAGGATAAATGAGCAAGGAAGAGCAGCCTAAGAAAAAAGGCTTATTCAGCAAGTTCAGAGAGATTGCGTACGGGATGGGGGCGCATGACATGTCGCGCTACGCCATTCGCACGCGGGCCAGCATGGAGCACCTGTTCATATTGATTACCATGGGGGACCTCATCGGAGTTCCCATCCTGCCGCCATACTATTCGCTGCGCCTGCTGCCCTATGCCGTCCCGAACATCGCCACCTGGAAGCGGCGCATGCTGCGGGAGAAGGACGTCTCCGACGCTATGTTCTGAGTTGCTTTTGCCCCACATCGGCAGGCGAAAATGCCTATGCTGCGGACCCCGGGAGAAGAGGCATATTCAGCGTGACAACCACCCTGGCGCAGGCACGGCATTTGCCAGCGCCCATGGTTCAGAGATTCAGACGTAAACGCGGTTTAATAGCGGTTTAATATTTATCGAGGACTGACCAATGTCACTCAAAGATGTGTTTGAAGCTAATAAGAACCGGCGTTATATCATGTTTGGCGGCAAGGGCGGGCTGGGAAAGACCACCTTCTCGGCCGCGACTGCGTTCTGGCTGGCGCAGCAGGGCCACAAGGTCCTGGTGTTTTCCGTCGACCCGCAGGCATCGCTCAGCGACATCTTCCAGAAAGACATCTTCGGCAAGGGCGCGGTGAAGATCATGGACAACCTCTACGCCCAGGAGATCGACGCCGATTCCCACATCAAGGAGTACCAGCAGGAGATCCGCAAGAAGATCATGGACATGTACGGCTTAGAGCAGGTGCCGGACGAGATCGAGAGCTACATCCAGTCGGCTTCGGCCGAGCCTGCCATGGAGGAGTCGGCCATCTTCGACGCCGTGGTCGATATCGTGGTGAAAGGCGATTACGACTACTACATCTACGACCTGGTGCCGCTGGGCCACGCGCTCTACTACCTCTCCATGGCCAAGGTCTACGACGAGTGGATCAACCGCATCACCAAACTGCGCGAGGAAATGCGCGAGCACGAGGAGATGGTGGCCCGCATCAAGCGCGAAACCACCACCGAGGAAGACCACATCCTGAGCGAGCTGCAGTACATCAAGAACCGCATCAACCAGTCTTCCAGCATTCTGACCGACAAAGAGAAGACGGCGTTTTTCTTCGTGGTGGTGCCGGAAGAGATGATCATCCTGGATACGAAGAAGGCGGCGGAGTTGTTCGCCAAGTTCGACGTGCCCATCGCCGGCTACGTGGTCAACCGCGTGCTGCCCAAGGAGCTGTTGCAGCAGCAGGTGCCCGCCTATCTGCAGAACCGGCTCAAGATGCAGGACAGCTATCTGGCCAAGATCGACAGCACCCTCGGCAAGCAGGTGGTGGGCTACGTTCCCGAGCTGGAACGCGATGTCACTGGACTCCAGATGATCGAAAAACTGGCCGGCCTGATGTACGGCGGCAACGGAAAGCGGTGAGGGCGCTATGGGCGAAATTCAACAATCTTTCAGCGAGTATATTGCGGCGCATCCGAACCTGAAGTTCAGTTTCTTCGGCGGCAAGGGTGGCGTCGGCAAAACGGTCATGGCCGGCGTCAGCGCGCTGCACCTGGCGCAGACGGGCAAGCGCACCATGCTGGCCTCCACCAACCCGGTGCACAGCTTGAGCGGCCTGCTGGACCAGAACGTTTACGGCAAGCCGACCCCGGTCAACGGCGTCCCCAACTTGTGGGCCTATGAGATCGATACCAAGGAGACCATCGAGCGCTCCAAGCAGGACATCAAGCAGAAGATCCGCTGGTTCCTGAAGTTCGCCGAGATCTCGACCCAGGCCGACGCCTTCGTCGAGAGCGCCACCATGAACCCGGCCTTCGAGGAATCGGCGATGTTCGAGAACATGGTTGACCTGATGCTCAAGAACGAGTACGACGCCTACGTCTTTGACACGGCGCCCACGGCCAATGCCCGCCGCCTGCTGGGCATGAGCAAGGTCTACTCGCTGTGGGTCAACAAGATGCTCAAATCGCGCGAAGAGGCGCAGTCGCTGCGCGAGTTGCTGTCGTTTACCAAGAAAAAAGAAGCAGACCCGCTGATGGATTACCTGGTCGGCTTCCGCGAACGCATCGTCAAGGCGCGCGAGCTGCTCACCGACGAGGCGCTGACCGCATTCTTCTTCGTTACCCTGCCGGAGGCGCTGCCCATCGCCGTCATCAAGCGCTTCATCAGCTGGTTCCACGATTTCGGCATACCGGTGGGCGGGGTGATCGTCAACATGCTCATCCAGAAAGACCAGGTCAACGAGAACTCGCCGGAGTTCGTGCGCAACCGCGTGGCCATGCAGGATGCCTACATGGAGGAAATCTGGCGCGATTTCGCTGCTACCGGCGTGCGCGCCGTGGTGCCGCTGTTCGACGACGAAATACGCGGAGTCGATGGCCTCACACGGCTGCTGAACTACGCGTTTACCGGGCCCAACCAGGTGGCGGCGAAGTAAGAACGGATCGTTTCAGGTTTTTCGTTTCTCGATTGAAGGGTGCCCCATCCTAGCTTCTTTTGCTAGGGTGGGGTAGTTTTTTGGGAATTGGTGGGGCACCTCACCCAGCCTTAGCCTCGGCCTGCGTTTGCCTTGGAGGCCGGCGCTGCCTGCGGCTGTTCGAAGAAGCGGGCATGCAGATGCTGCACCGCCTTGGGCATGTCGCTCTCTTCCACCACGAAGCTGATGTTTATCTCCGACGCACCCTGCGAAATCATGTGAATGTTGATGCCGGCAGCGGAGATGGTGTCGAATACGCTGGCGGCGACGCCGATGATGCGCTTGACGTCCTCGCCCACGAGGCAGACGATGGCCTTGGCGGGCTCGACCTCGATGTCGCCCAGTTGCCGCAGCTCCTCGACCAGCGGCGGTATTACCCCGGCTGAGTCCAGCGCGATGGAGATGCTTGCTTCCGAGGTAGAGACCAGGTCGGCCGACAGGCTGTGCCGCTCGAAGGCTTCGAACAGGGCCTTGAGAAAGCTGAAGGCCATGAGCTTGCGCGTGGTCTTCATGTTGATGATGGTAACGTTCTTTTTGGCGGCGATGGCGCGGAAGGTGGTTTGGCTGCGGGGCGCGCGCCCGCGGATGCAGGTGCCCTTGCCTTCCGGATGGCGGGAGTCGAGCACGTACACGGGAATGTTCTTCCTGACCGCGGGGATCAGGGTCGCGGGATGCAGTACCTTGGCGCCAAAGTAGGCCAGCTCCGAGGCCTCGGCAAAGCCCAGCTCGTCGATCTTCTGCGCGGCCGGGCAAATGCGCGGATCGGTGGTCATCACGCCCTGCACGTCGGTCCAGATCTCTATCGAATCGGCTGAGAGGGCCGCGCCGAAGATGGAAGCCGAGTAGTCGGAACCGCCGCGTCCCAGGGTGGTGGTAATCCCGTCGGCGTTGGAGGCGATGAATCCGCCCATGACCGGAACGCGCCCCTTGGAGATCAGCGGCACCAGCTTGCTCTGGGTGCGCTGGTTGGTGGCTTCGAAGTTGGGAGCGGCGCGGGTGAAGGCGGAGTCGGTGATGAGGCATTCGCGCGCGTCCACCAGCTCCGCCGGCAGGCCGAGAACGTTGAAAGCGGCGGTGACCAGCGCGCTGGAGCAGATCTCGCCGTAGGACATTACGTTGTCCATGGTGCGCGGAGAAAGCTCGCCCAGGGCGGCGATGCCGCGCAGCACCATCTCCAGCGAATCAAACAGGGGCTGCAATTGGGCGCAAACCTGCGGCGCTACTCTAAGCTCTTCGCAGGCTTTGAAGTGACGCTCGCGCACCGCTTGCAGAGACTTCAGCGAGCCGGACAGATCGCCGGCCGCCGCTCCGCGGGCCATCGCGATCAGCACGTCGGTCACGCCGCCCATGGCGCTGACTACCACCGCCGGCTGCTGCTGGCTCCGGCTGGCAACTATGGACGCTACGCGGGTGATTGCCTTCGAGTCTTCGACTGAAGTTCCGCCAAATTTCATTACGATCATGTTTGACTCCGTGAGCGTGCTCCGAAGGTTCCCCGTGGCGGCGTTTGCCGAGGTGGAAAGCGTGTCCACGCAACGCCAACCGGGGGTCCCCAGCAAGCCTGCATCTGGTTTGCTGGGGTGGAAAGCAAAAGACCCACCGGCTCTGCTCGGGCGGTGGGTCTTACGAGTGCTTGATCTTCAGGAGCTAGTCTATTAAACCCTACCGGTCTTGCATTTGCGATGATTGAATGTAAGGCAAGTCCTTAAACGAGGTCAAGGAATTTCGGGCGCAACTGCCTCACCGAAGTCAACCAGAGCGGCCCAGCTACAGGAAGATATAGCGCCGCGTAGCGGCAATGTTGCGGGGTCCCCAGGAAACGACGCTTTTGCGTTTCCTGGGGTGCAAGTTAGCCCAGCGCTTTAGCGCTGGGAAAACGAAAGAAGAAAACTCCGAGCCCTGTAGGGGCGACGCGCATAAATGGCGCTCCACTTTTTTGCAGCGTCCCTACGGGACTCGATTCCAATATTCCGCCTTCCCCGCACTGAAGTGCGGGGCTAACGAACATTGCGCCTCCGGCGCGCCGGCCGCCCTGGAACGGTAACATCGGACATTATTAATGCAGGTCTCAATAAAGCCATGCCCTTTCAAAGAACCGGTTATGAAACAGGCTCGAAGACGCTACTTGCTTTCTTTGTTCTCGCCGCCGTTCGCCGGTGCTGGCTGCCGCAGGCGTAGTTTCCATTCGCCAAGCGCCGGGCCGGCGATGGCTCCCATCAGGGCCAATCCGAGCGCCACGTCGAAAACGGGAGACGAGACAACCAGAACCACGGCCACAAAAAGAACCATCAGCGATACCAGCCGGGCATGATGAAGAACGTAATCGAAGATCAGAAGCAGCAGCGCCGCTGGAATTATGGCCAGGCAACAATATAGCGCTTCCACAAGGCCAAAGTGATGCCGGAGAAACAATCGCCTGGCGCCAAGCAGAAACAGCAGCCCGCCGATCACGACGACCATCAGCGGCCCCCAGGGAATCCGCCGCGAAGTGGGCTTGTCCGCGCTCACTGCATCTTCTCCGCTTCCCCACTCACGAATGTCAGGGTGGCCCATATTTGCCTTCTGTTGGCAAATATGGGGCTTTGCCACTGTCGTCCCACATTAGCTTCGCCTTCGGCTCCGCAAATGTGGGCCACCTAAAAAACGTCGCATCCCGGCAGGCCGCAGGAGATCAGGTGGTCGCTGGGGAAGTTGGTGATGATCTGGCAGCCGTCCTTGGTGACTATCACTTCCTCTTCTATACGCGCCGCTCCGGAGCCGTCGGCCGCGCCGCACCAGGTTTCCAGGGCGAAGCACATATTCTCC
>JBEKQR010000128.1:0-10089 GCA_049519515.1 Candidatus Korobacteraceae bacterium | reverse complement strand
TGGTCTCTCTTATGTTCGCCTCCGGCCTGAACACCAAGATTCTGTGGCTGATGTTGTTTCTGGGACTGCGCCTGGCATCGCTGGTTCCGAAAGGCGTCGCTTCGACTGCCGAGACGGGCGCCGGTCAGCAGGAAGCCGCTGAAACGCCGCCTTATGCCCACACCGTGCTGATTCCCTCCGCTCGCCCCTGAGTTTAGAATAGTTGTAAGAGTTGGTTTTGCAGCCGGATCAGCGGGTGCTGCTGCTACGTTGTGCCATCAGGTTCATGGCGTGATTGAAGCTTTCCTTAAAGCCTAATTCCTGAATTTTTTTCAAGGTGCGGAAAGACAGTGCCCGCTTGAGCCGGCGGCGCCGGTTCCGGGCAGCGATGCTCTCCTCCAGTTCCGAGCACAGTTGGCGAAAACGCTCCTTCTTTATGGCTGCGCAGAAACAATTCTCGGGACTCTTGTGATTGTAAATAGAGGCGTCGTAACTATCGTCCACCAGGCCCCGCTCGCGGCAAAAGGCGAACGCCTCGGTGCCGGGGTAAGGAGTAAAGATGCTGTAACAGATCTCGTCGCTGTCGGCCTGCTCTATAGCCTTAATGGTGGCGCGAAGGGTCTCTTCGGTTTCCTGCGGAAGTCCCACCATGAAAAACGTGGATAGATAAATACCGGCTTCTTTCACCATCCGGGCCGCTGCCAGGGCCTTTTCGATGGTGTATCCCTTACGCATCTCTCTGAGGATATGATTGCTGCCGGACTCGATGCCCATTTGAATCAACTGGCAGTTGGCCTTTTTCATGGCCCGCAAGACGGCAGGATCTATAAGGTTGACGTGGAGCTCGCAACTCCACCACAAGCCGCGAAAACGTTCCGCGATCGCCCCGCAAAGAGCGAAAATGCGCTGTTTACTTACCCCAAAGGTATCGTCGGCAAAGTAGATCTCGCGCGTGCCTCGCGCCATGAGACTGTCGATCTCCGCCATTACATTGGCGACGGAACGATGGCGAACGGCGCGTGTCCATACCTCGCGCGAGCCGCAGAAAAAGCAGTTATATGGGCAGCCGCGGGTCGAAAAGATTTTGCCAAAGGCGCTTGCCGGATAATGCTGATAGTCTTTCAACACCTCGGGAGCGCTGGTGTGCGGGAAACACAACAGGTCAAGGTCGCTGATCAAAGGCCGTTGCGGAGTTTGGCGTACTTTATCGCCATCCCGATAGATTATGCCGGCGACATCTGCCGGAGCGCTCTTGCGCTCCAGCGCTTCGAGGAGTTGCAGCAGCGTCTCCTCGCCTTCTCCCATGACCGCGATGTCGATTTCCGGATGGCTCAGGACCTCAGATTTAACCATCGAGACGTGCGGCCCGCCAACAACGACTACAGGATGGCTCGCCAAAGTCTTGGCAATTTTTGCTACCAGGCGCGACGCGGTGAAATTTGCGCTTTTGGTGGAAATTCCAACTACGTCTGGCTGGTATGCTTCCATGGTTTCCCGAATCTCGTTCCATACCGGACCTGTTTGCGTCTGCAGTTGCTCCCTGTAGTTACTGTAGCCCTGTGCCATCATGTGTATCAGGTCGGGACTTTCTCCAGCGGGGGAGAAATCGGCATTGTAAGCCATCACCTGCCAATTGGTACGGCTGCGTACGGTACCGGCCAAGTAACCCAAAGCCAGTGGATACTGATGGAGCGAATAGGTGTTCTTGTACAGGCG
The DNA here is from genome assembly GCA_049519515.1 of Candidatus Korobacteraceae bacterium. Lineage (GTDB taxonomy): Bacteria > Acidobacteriota > Terriglobia > Terriglobales > Acidobacteriaceae > CAWBRT01. Next base: position 8,394 of record JBEKQR010000128.1, on the reverse strand, counting down.
GTAGAAGGGAGGTTCGATCAACAGGAGCTTAGGCATGACAAGTTTCTCGAACCACCGAGGGGGCTGGGTGGCAAGATTCAAACGAAGTATAGCTGCAGTCGTAGCGGCAGGCAACGACTGGCGCAGCGCCAAGGCGTTACTTTAGTTTTCTTCATCAACTGAAAGATTGCGTAATAATTCCAGTCTGATTTGGTTCGCCTAATCGCTGGGAGCGGGAAACTATTGGGTCCTGTATGGGCGGCGCGCCGGCTCTCGCTGAGCCCGTGCGTTTCCCCGCGAGTTCCCCCGCCAAGCACCGTAGCCGCGGGCAGCGGCAGTGGGAAACGCGTTTCCGAAAAGTGACAGTTGGTTGCGCAGCGGCGGAGGCCCTTATGCCAACCTCCGGAAAGTGAGCTAGTTACAACGATACTTCGCGGCAGGGGATGGCAGAGAGAATGCACTCCCAGTCCCGTGCGCACTGAAAGTACATAGGATGATACAAGACAAAAGTAATGTAGAAGGCGGGCCCGTGCAGTATCGGCGTAGCGTTGTTTCCGGCGAAGGCGAAGCCCGGGATAACTTCGCTTCCCGGCACATAAGCCTGGAGCCGCTCGCTTTGGTCACCAGCTTCGGCAGCCGCCTGCGCAGGCATTGGCGTGTCCTGCTGATCGCCGCCGCGGTTCTCCTTCTTTATCTTCCTGTCCTAAGCGGGCTGGTAGCGCAGTGGTTGGAAGACGCTAATTATTCCCACGGCTTTCTGGTGCCACTGTTCTCCGCCTACGTGCTGTGGGAGCGGCGGCGCGAGCTGGCAAGCGTGCAGCCGCGGCCTACTCCGCTTGGCCTTATTCTGCTGCTCGGATCGTTGGCGGTCCTCTTTCTGGGTTCTATAGGCGCGGAGCTGTTTCTCTCGCGTGTTTCTCTGCTGGGGGTGATTGCCGGTCTGCTGCTGTTCCTTCACGGCGCCCCGCTGGTAAGGAAGATGGCTTTCCCGCTGCTGCTGTTGCTGCTGATGATCCCGATCCCAGGCGTCATCTATTACCAGATTGTCTTCCCCTTGCAGCTCCTGGCCTCCAAATTGGCCGCTAACGTACTCGAGTTCTCGCGCGTCATGCCGATCATGCGCGAGGGCAACGTGCTGATTTTGCCGACCGCCCGCCTGGAAGTGGCCGAGGCCTGCAGCGGCATCCGCTCGCTGATGTCTCTGCTGACGGTTGGAGTCATCTATGGCTACCTGGCCGAACCCAGGAGGTGGATTCGCGTCCTGCTCTGCGTGCTCATCGTGCCCATCGCCGTGGTGAGCAACGCCGGCAGGGTCATCTTCTCCGCCCTGGGCGTGGAGTTTGTTGGCACCTCGGTTCTGGAAGGCGCCTCGCACCTGATCGCCGGGCTGGTCGTCTTCATGATCGCCATAGCCATGCTGGTTGGATGCCACAGCATGTGCTGTCGGGCGATGCGCTTCATCCGCCCTGAAAGGCAGGCGCAATGAACACCCGCCGGTTGTGGATCGTGCTCCTGATATTGCTGGCCGCCACCGTCACTATGGCCAACCTTCCGCATGGCCGCAAAGTTGATCTCCGCCAACCCATAGGGAATTTTCCCATGGAAATGGCCGCTTGGCACGGCATCGATATACCTCTGGAGGCGAGCATCGCCGGGGCTACCGGCGCCGACACCCTCCTCAACCGTTCCTACACTCAACCCGGAAAGCGCGGCCAAGAAGTCGGGCTCTACATCGGCTATTACAAGAGCCAGCAAACGGGCGATCTCATCCACTCTCCCAAGAATTGCCTTCCGGGCACCGGCTGGCGCCCGCTGCAATCTTCCCAGATCCCTCTGCGCCTTGCCAACGGAAGCGCTTCCCCTGTTAATCTTTACATCGTCGAAAACGGACAAAGCAAGGTGCTGGTGCTCTACTGGTATCAATCTCACGGCCGCGTGATCGCCAGCGAGTATTGGGCCAAAATCTACATGGTGCTGGATGCCATTCGCCTGAACCGGACCGATTCCGCCCTGGTGCGAATTGCCACAGCCATGCCGCGCGATGAGCAGCGGCCGCGCGAACTCGCGCTGGCCTTCGCCGAGAAGGTCGCGCCGCAATTGGATGAGCTCCTTCCCAGGTAGGCATAGGAAACCCCAGCAATCTCAACAGCAAGGTGCTTCTCGGCCCTTTTCTCATGCCGGACGGATTAACGTCCCCGGGACAGAAGAAATGCTCCGGCGCTTCCATCTCGTGCCATGCAAGCTCTTGCACTTTTATCGCGAGAAATTGTCCCGGAGTCTCGTTCTGAAAAATCACGTTCGTACTAACACCAACGTAACCTGCTCTATCTAATAGAAATAAAAACTATGTTGGCCGTAACAGAGTGGCACGGTGCGTGCCCTATACAGCTTAACTATAGTTATGTGTGCAGAAGCAAATCAACTGAACGGTGTGGGTGATGGCTTGAGAAGCAATCGAGACATCCCAGATACCGGGATGGCTGGAGAAAGTCCGGCGGCGTTTTCCCTAGCTCCCAGGACGGAGAAAGAAAACGCGCCCGGCGGAACCAGGAGCATGGTTCGGCGCTGGCTTGCGCTAGCGGGTGTCGCCGCGCTGTGTGTGCTCCTCGCGCTGGCTGTGCAATCGTGGCGCAATGCCGATCGGGATGACTTCAGCGGCCATGATGACGAGCCTGCCCACTACGTGATGGCGCTGACCGTCCATGACTATCTTTCTCACCCTCTGCCTGCCTGGCCGGTTCGCTTTGCGCAGCTTTATTACTTGCACTACCCGAAGATCGCTTTCGGCCACTGGCCGCCCCTGTTTCACATTCTCGCGGGCGCATGGATGCTGCTGGCAGGAACGTCGCGCGAAGCAGTACTTGTTTTGCTGGCGATAGCTACCGGCGCTTGTTCGCTGGCGCTGTTTGCGGCCAGCGGCAAGCATCTCAGCCGTACCACGGCTTTTGCTATTGCCGCTCTGTTGCCGCTGCTTCCGGCAACCCAGCAACTGTACTCAATGGTTATGCTCGAAATCCCATGCGCCCTGGCCTCTCTGGTGGCACTGATTTACCTGGCGCGGTTCTTCGCAGGAAAGAACGAGAGGGGAATTTTGTGGTTCGCTTTCTGGGCGAGCACGGCCATCCTTACCAAGCCGAATGCCTGGGCGCTCGGATTGGCGCCTCTCTTCGCCATGATCATTTTGTGGGATTTTCGCGCATTACGCGAAGTGAAGTTGTGGGCCGCCGCCGGCTTCGTGGTTCTCACGTGCGTACCCTTCTACGCGATATTTTTCCGGGCGATGAGTGACGGGATATTTTCTGTCGGGTATCTCGACGCTTTTCTTTTTACTTGCAAACGCCTGCCGGAGATCGCGGGAGGACCGATACTCCTATTTGCTGTTGTCGGAGCTGCCGTTGAGGTTTTAGCGCCGCTTATCCAGCGGAGACGCATCAGACCGTTCTGGGCCGTGATGTTATCCGGCTTTGTTTCAGCCGGTCTGTTTTTCTGCATCATACCCGGAGGCCTGGAGCGCAGGCACTTGTTCTATCTTATCCCGCCGGTCCTCCTGTTCTCCGGTCGAGGCCTTGAAGCCGCGGCCCAGGCGTTGGCAGAACGCGGGCTCTCCATGTCCACCGCACGATTTGCGTCTGCTGCCTGCCTGGTTCTCTTATTCTTTTCGTTCTCATTCCGGCTTCAGCAGAGTTACTGCGACTCGTTTGCCCAGCTAGCTGCATACGCTCACCAACACCTCAAAGGCGGGGTGTACCTGATCTCTTCCTCTGGAAATGGGGAGGGACGTTTTATAGCTGAATTCGCCAACAGCGAGCCTTTCCGTCCCGAGCACATCGTTTTACGCGGCAGCAAGCAACTGGCAACGAACAACTGGGCGGGCAACCGCTACGTGCCGAAGTACCTTCATGCCGCCGACGTCAAGACTGTCCTTGACCAGGTCCCGGTCAGCGTTCTGGTTCTGCACAATGTCGCTGGACAAACTCCGGAACTCCACCAGGAATTGCTGCAAAAGCTTGTAGCGCAGGATCCACAAGAGTGGCGGCTGGTTTACCGTAAGTGGGGTGTTGATCCCGGGCACGGAACAGAGGAATTGGCGGTTTACGTCAATGCGGCACATATAGGGAAAGCGATTTCCGATATCCACGTAGATTTGAGCGAGAAGCTAAATCTTAAGTACTCATCGCATGCTTTGGTGACTGGACAATGATGCCGGTAAGAAGGCCCGGTAGAGACCAGCCTACGTGCAAGTCTTTGCGCATTTGTGCCCGGAAAGTTCATGGCCTATTTCCCCGCCGGCCGGGATTCTAGTGCTATGACCAAGGTAACTTGCTGTTTAAACAAAAGATAAAGAGCCCGGCAAATACGGCAGGCTGGAACCCGCCGTGCACCTTGAAAGTGTGCGCTCCCCGGGAGCTGCCAAATCGCAGCGTCCTTTCTCCGCAAGAAAAGGCGGGGAGCACAACTTCGGTTTTGTGTTTCGCCGGAGCTTCCCGGAGGAAGACTTACGTTTCGCGCCCTGCCGGCTCGTTCCCGTGGACAGAGGCATGAGTTCACGCGAGCCAGCGGCAGAAGCCGGTAAGTGATTACGCGCTTTCAGGCGCAAGGGAGCCCAAATGCACCGCCGCTTTTCATTGCTTATACTGTTGATCGTGCTCTTGCTGGTCGGCGGCATCGCCCATGCACAGACGCGAATCGTGTTTGACAACGCCTCGGGATTGGCGCTGACCGGCTCCTGTCTCCTGGCCCTTGGCGCCACCCTCAAAGGGCGGCGCCGTTCCTGAACCGCATATACCGCAACCCCTCCGAAGCGCGTGCTGCGACAATTGGCAGAACGCGCATTTTTTTACCGCGCAGCTCCACCCTCGTCGAAGCGCGCGCCCGCAGCAGCGGCGAACGACCTGGGGGCGGAAAGTGCGGCCCACATCAAGGCAACTCACTTTGGTAACGGTACCGGAGTGATCTGTACCAATTCGAGTCGCGCGCCGACAATGCACATAGTCATATGTGTCTCCCTCAGCTATCGCTCCACCACAGTCACGCGCTTGGGCAGCGGAATGGGGCTTGGCGCCGGGCTTTTCCGGGGCGCCGCGGCTGAGGCCGAAGGAACGCAAATTAGAGGAGAGTGAGATGCGTGCTCGTGCTCTTTGCGGCCTGTTCATCGCCGCGCTGATGGCGTTCGCGCCCGGTTGCTCGAAGAATCCCGAAGTGGCCAAGAAGCGTTACCTCGAGAGCGGGACCGAGTACATGAAGAAGGGCAAGTACCAGGAAGCGCGGCTGCAATTCCGCAACGCGCTGAAGGTGGACGCGCGCTTCGCCGAGGGTTATTACCAGTTGGCAAAAGCCGACCTGGCGGCGGCGCAGTGGCAGGAAGCCTTCTCCTCTTTGCGCCAGGCGCTGGAATTGGAACCCAATCGCACCGACGCCCGCCTCAGCATCGGCCAGCTCTATCTTGCCGCGCGCGAGCATGACAAGGCGGAGCAAGCGGCCAAACAGGTTCTGCAGAAAGAGCCGCAAAACGCTGCCGCCTACCAGTTGCTGGGAAGCGTGTATCTCAGCCAACAGCACAACGAAGAAGCGCACGAAGCCTTCGCGGCCGTCACCCGCCTGACTCCGTCGGACGCCACTGCCTTTGTGAACCTGGGGCTGGTGGAGATTACCTTGCGGCGCTGGGCGGATGCGGAGCGCAGCTTGCGCCAGGCGGTTGCCACTGATCCCAAGCTTCCGTTGGCCGTCGCCAATCTGGCCAACTTCTACCGCCTGCAAAAACAGTTGCCCAAGGCGGAGCAGGTCCTGCGGGATGGCGTGGCGCAGAATCCCGACGCGGCGCAGCTATATTTGCTGATGGCCGAGATCCTCGCCGGCGAGGGCAAGAATGGCGAGGCGGACGAGGTCTTGCGCAAGGTGGAAGCCTCGCAGGGGACTTCTCCCGAAGTGGCTGCCGCCCTGGGGTCTTTTTACATCGCCCTCAAGCAGCCGGAGCGCGCCCTGCAGGCTTATCAGCGCGGCCTGGGCGCCCATCCTAACAACCCCGACCTGGTGAACCGCGAGGTCGATCTCTACCTGTCAACCAACCGCATGGCCGATGCCAAGGCGCTTAACGACAAGCTCCTGGCGGATTCTCCCAAGAACCCCATGGGGCGCGTGCTGCGCGCCCGCATCATGATGTCCGAGGACAAGCTTGACGAAGCCGTCAACCAGTTGCAGGCCCAGGTGGCCGACACTCCTGATCTCGCCATGGTCCACTACACCCTGGGACTGGCGCATTGGAGAAAAGGCGCGACCATGCGGGCAAGGGGCGATTTCCAGAATGCCGTTAGGATCGCCCCGGGAATGGCCCAGGCATGGAAAGCGCTGGCCGACCTGCATCTTTCGCTCGGCGAGTTGCAGATCGCCCGCGACTACGCGCAACGCGCGCAGCAGCTGGAGCCCTCCACCCCCGACGGCCATCTGCTGCTCGGCACCGTCTTGGCCCGCAGCCACAATTTCGCTCAGGCGCAGGAGCAGTTCACCCTGGCTCAGAGCCTGGCTCCCTCCGATCCCTGGCCGCACGTTCGTTCCGCGGAATTGCTGGCGGCGCAGAACAACCGGACGGGAGCCAACAAGGAGTTTCAAGTCGCTCTCCAGATGCGGCCCGGCAATCCCGACCTGTTCGGCCAGTATATTCAGTTCCTGCTTTCCACCAACCAGAACGGCGTGGCCCTGGCGCACGCCCGTAAGTATGCCGCCGATAATCCCAAGCTCGCCAGTGCTCACTATCTGCTGAGCACGGTATTGTTCAAGCAAAAGCAGTGGGCGGAAGCCAAGGCGGAGGCGGAACGCACCATCGCGCTGGATGACAAATTCATCTCCGGTTATCTCGTCCTCGGCGCCATTTGCCAGCAGACGCGGTCGACTGACGAGGCGATCGCCGCCTTCCAGAAGGCGCTTGCCCTGCAGCCCAATTCCCCGGCGCTGCAGACGCTCATTGGCAATCTCTACCTGGAAAAGGGAGACCTGAATAACGCGCGCAAATGTTTCGAGCAGGCTCTTGCCGTCAACTCCAAGTTCGCCGTTGCCGCCTCCAACCTCGCCTGGATCTACACCAAGCAGGGCACCAACCTGGACGTGGCGCTGGGTCTGGCGCAGAGGGCCAAGCAACTGCTGCCGGACTCGCAGCCCGTCACCGACACTCTCGGCTGGGTGCAATACAAGCGGGGCAGCTACCAGATGGCCAAGCCGCTGCTGCAAGAATGCGTGCGCAAGGCCCCGCAGGACCCCATGTATCACTATCACCTTGGAATGGTGCTGCTGGCGACAGGCGACAAGGCCAGCGCCAGAACCGAGCTCACGTCGGCGCTGCGCTTGAAATTGGACGGAGACGAAGCGCGGGATGCGCAGACCGCCATCGCCAGGCTGAATTAGCCAAGCTGAATTTGGAATCCTTTTCCGCAAGGATTTGCGGGTGCCCCACCTTAGCTTCTTTTGCCAGGGTGGGGTCTTTTGTGGAGCACTACAACAAAGATGTCGCACTAACCACCCTGGACTTACCCAATTCCCCGGACGCTGGCATTGAGGGCACCCTGAACCAGAAAAGTATTTCCGAACTTTAACAACTTTCTGCACCGGCATCCCGCGCCGGGATCTCCGCATCCTATATCTCGCGCTGCGGGCAATAGTTACAGAACCGCCATTCCGGAGGTGGATGGCGGCCCGCATGCAATAAGCACACTAGTTCTCCTCGGGGAAAGACGTGTCATTAAGCAAGCTTTGCTGTTCTTGTCTCCCCGGCGAGCAAGGAACTCCCGCCGCTGTCCGGTGTAGTGGTAGCGCGTTCCGTTCCACTCGCGTGGTTGGACGCATAATTTTTGCCGGCGGCGTGCCGAGAGTTGGCGCGAAAGGAGCGAGTGTGCTTCTCGGCCTCTGCCTCATGCTGGGGGCTTTAATAGCCCCGGGACAGGATGCCAATTTCTCCGGCACTCCCATCCGGTCGGCGGTGCGCGCGCTCCGTCCCATAATCTTGAAACAAACCGCTCCTGCCCCGCGCTTCGTGCTGCTGCAGCTTATTAATGAGGCGCGCTCCCGGGCCGGATTGAGCTCGCTGCAATGGGATGAGAGGCTGGCCCAGGCCGCGGACGAGCACGCCAAAATCATGTCGGCTACGGGCGAACTTTCGCACCAGTTCCCTGCCGAGCCCGATTTGGCGAACCGCCTGGCTTCCCGGCTTCGCTTCGAACAGGCGGGAGAAAACGTCTTCTACGATGCCAGCGTCGAGGGCGCGCACCAGTCCTTCATGGACTCGCCGCATCACCGGGACAACATACTGAACGGCGCTTACGACAGCGTAGGGATCGGCGTCGTCGCCGACAACGGGGTGCTCTATATCGTAGAGGACTTCGTCCATCGCGTCCCCGATCTGAACAATGACGAGGCCGCTGAACGTGT
>JBEKQR010000127.1:0-10214 GCA_049519515.1 Candidatus Korobacteraceae bacterium | reverse complement strand
ACAGTTGCCTGGGTGCCCCAGGTTCCGCGCCGTGCAGTTCGGCGCTAACCTGGGGAAGTTCTCTCTGCCGTCAAGTACTGACGGAACTACCCCACGTTAGCCAACGACAGGCGAACGTGGGGCACATGCAGCCTATTCAATGCGATCGTGCTTCTTTAGATTGTGACGTGCACAAAGAAGACGGATATTATCCGGGACGATAGACGCTCCGCCCTTGGAAAATGGAAGATCGTGATCAAAATGCAGATTGTCTGGCGAACCACAAAGTACGCAGCGCCCGCGATCACGCTTAAACACTTCTTGCTTTACCCACGACGGTATTAACCTATTGTGTTCTAGCTCCGTTAGAAATCTACTTGTTTCGTCAAAGTCGTGATCTGTCAGTTCGAGGCGAAACTTAAATACCTTTCGTGAATCCTCGGTCTCGACTGAGCAATCCACGAGTTGAAATACTCCGTTGAAAGTCCATATCCCTTCCTTTATCTTTTCATATACCTTCACAAGTTCCGGGCCGGACTTGCCCAGCTTGTGCTCCAAGGCTGCCCTTTCAAACTTTCCGTTTGGCGTTAACCTTCCTTGTTTTGTAAACCTCGGCTGATCGAAAGCCTTTGGATTTGTCACCCCCTTCGTGCGTGGAACATCATGTCCCTCGTAAATAAGAGTACGACCCTCGTCTAAAATCCGATCATTGTACGGCGCGCCTTTTCTCCTGCTCATCAGTATTATGGAATCGAAACGGCCGGTACGAAAATTCATACCGTGCTGCAGCATCTTTCCCTCAGCGCTACAGATCTCGTTGTGACTCAGAATGTCGCCAACCGTAAAATTTAGCCTCTTCGTCATGCCAAGGGCCTTCTCAAGTCAACAATTCCTGCTGCTGCCACGGCGGCGCTTCTGTGGCTTTGGGCTGGGAGGAAAGTTCGAGCACCAGGCTTTCCAGCACCAGCCGTTTGCTGGCCGGGCTGGAGCGCAGCGCCAGGTCGGCGCGCGCTATCAGGCGCAGGGCGCGCGTGAATTCCCGCCGCGACTTATAGCGGCGCGCCTGGCGGATCAAGTCATCGGCGGCGAAGGCGGGCACGCGGAAGCCCGGCCAGAGCGTCTGCCACAGCGTTCTCGTGTCGCGCACATTACGCTCGCTGACGACCAGCATCTGGCGGAAGGTCCGGGCCAGCATGTAGAGATGTCCGATGGCGGCATCGTCGCCATCTCCCGTGGAAATGATGGCGTCGAGGATCGCCAGGGCGCGGGCGCGGTCCTTGGCCGAGATGGCGTCGGTCAGTTCGTAGAGGGTGCGCTGCTTGGCGGCCAGCACCATCGTCTCCACGTCGGCCAGCGTGATCCGTTTTTTCTCGCCCACGTAGAGGATCAACTTCTCCAGCTCGCCCGAGATCATCGTCATGTTGCCGCCGAGCGCGTCCACCAGTTCGCGGGCGGCGTCGGGGTCGACCTTCACCTCCCCGGCGGAGCTGTTGATCCACTCGACCGCTTCCTCTTCACTGGGACGGGCAAGCTCGATGAGCGGGCAGAGTTCGCCCAGTGTCTCCCGAATGCGCTCGTAGCGTTCCTTGTCGGTCAGCTCCATGCGGCGGGCGTCGGCTGGAATGGCGATGTGATCGGCGACAAACACAATCAGGGCGCCGGGGTTCGGATTGCCGAAGTATTCTTTGATGGCGGCGAATTCCGCCGCGCGCTTGCCGCGCCCGTAGAGCGCCTTGACGCCGCGCACGAAGAAGGCCTGGAAAGTCGCCATCAGCGAAGGCGTGCGCGCCTGGTCCAGGATCTCGCGCAGCGGCGTCTCTTCCAGATCGAGCTCGTGCAGGCTGAAATCGCGCGTCTCCGGCGGCAGCAGATGGTCGAGCACCGCCTGGCGGCACTGCTTGCGCAGGTAGGCCTCGTCGCCTACGAAGACGTATCCCGGCTTCAGCTTGCCTGACTTCATGTCGGCCATGAAGCGCGCGGTTGCCCTGAAACTCTTCAGAAGGCCTCCAGAACGTTGCCCACCAGGGTGCGGGCGAAGTCGGCGGAAAGGCGTCCGATGGCGGGGTCTTCTTCCTCGAAGAAGCTGGAAACCTGGACTGAAATCTGGTAGACGTCGCGGAACATGTAGTTCTGATTGCGGTACAGCACATTGCCTTTGTCGTCGGTGAGCGAGACGCTGGCGCGGATGGTCACCACCCCGCTGGAGGCGCGCCCGGTGCGCGGGTCGTAGGTGAGCGGCTCGATCTGCGTGCTGAGCACGGTTCCGCGCAGGGTCGCGTCGGCGCCGTCGGGCTTGGAAACAATGCGGTACTTGGTGCGGGTGTTGAACTCGCGCACCACGGCTTCGGTAAGCCGGGTCTCGATGCGGTAGGTCTGTGTCTTGTTCTCGAAGGTTGGGACGGCAATCGTGTGCACGCTTTCGGGCAAGCGTGAGGCCTTGCCCGCCACGTGATAGCCGCAGCCGAAGGCGGCAAACAGCAGAACCAGGGCCGCCAAGCCAAACAGGTTATTGAAGGCGGCCCACATCTGCGCCTGTTGCCGGGTGCGGATGTGGGAAGCTGTTCCGGTTCTTTGCAAGGGCATGGCTTTAGCCATGCCGTTCATAACCAGTAAAAATGCGGGCTTTAGCCCCCGAGGGGATTGGGGGCTCTCCTGCAGTTGGGTTATGAAACTGACTGGAGGTATTTCTGCGCGTGGATTGCAGCCGGTGGACTTGCGCACGTTTGCTTCGCCAATACAGGGCGCCTTGCCGGCGTGTTTCATTGCACCTGCCCCCGCGGCCTGGTTGCGGCCATATCCTCGGCTGCCTCGACCGCCATCGAGGCGGCGATGCGCAGGTTGTCGGCAGCCGCCCAGATCCAGAAGCCGGTCTCGCGTTGCGCGTCCGCGTGGATGGCCATCTGAACCTTCGTTTGCCCGGAGGCATTCAGGTTGCTCGGTTCGCTCTGCTGGGTGCGGATGATCTCCAGGTGCTCTCCCGCCAGCGCCGCCTCGAAATCGCCCTGAGAGATTGCCGACTGCATCTCAACGTAGATCGAGAAGGTATAGGCGTGGAAGACGGGAGCGTGCAACAGCATCAGCGAAGGCTCGGGCGCGCGCCCGCCGCTGATGGCGCGGTAGTGCCGCAGCACGCGTTGCTCCACGCTGGCCAGGGCCGGCTCGACTCCTTCGCCATAGCTGGGCACCACGTTGAATGCCACCTGCGTCCCGTAAACCACGGTTGGCAGTTGCTGGAACGACAGCAGGTTCACGGTCTGGTCGTGCAGCTCATCCATGCCGCGGCGTCCGTGTTCGCTGGCCGGCTCGAAGATCGTGACGTTGACCTGCCGGATCTTATGGCGCCTGCTCAAGCGCACCAGCAGCAGCGCCAGCACCGCCGACACCGGATGCGCCACCACCACCGGCGCCGAAGCCAGTTGCACCGGATGGCCTTCCCCAAGCTCCTGTTCCAGCCAGGGCGCGCGAATGCTCACCTCGGCCCGCGATTCCAGCGCATACGAAAGGTCGATGACCTCGCAGCCGGCGCGCCGCGCCAGCTCCCAGGTCCTGGCCGTGAAGGCCGGCTCGGCGGCAAAAAAGGCGAAGTCAACACCGCTCAGATGCTCCGGCACCACGCTTTGCACGAATGCGGGTTCGTCGCCCACCGCTTCCAGTTGTCCCAGCGACTCCTCATCGTCGAGCAGGCGAACCTCAACCGCCGGAAAGCTGCGCTCGCCGAGCAGCTCCTTGAGTTCCTTGCCCTTGAGCGTCGCCGCCCCAATGATGGCTACCCGGAACTGCGCTCCCCGTTTTTTGCTGTCCTCTGGCTTAGAAGCCTTCATCCTTGCCCCGTTGTGTATCCAGGTCCTTCTTGCTGGGCCGGCGGCGGCGGCAGAGTGGTACGCCGCCGCAGGGCATAGTGCAGCCTCGACCACACCCCCGACAGCATATACAAAACGGCAAAAGCAAACAGCATGATTCGCGAGAAATTCCAGACGAGGGCGATAATGGCGCACAGCACCAGCACAATCCAGAAGGGTTGCCGGTTATGGAAGTCGAGGTTTTTGGCGCTCCAGAAGCGCCAGCGGCTGACCATCAGAAAGGCCAGCAGCCCCACCCCCGCGAACCAGAACGCGGCCACCCACCACCGTTGGAGCGGCGCGCCCCGCACCAGGTGAACCACCACCGCGACGCATGCCGCCCCGCCCGGAATCGGCATGCCAACGAAGTACTTGCGTCCTGGCCGCCCAGGATTGGTTGGCTGCGGATTCAGGGTGATATTGAAGCGCGCCAAGCGGGCCGCGCCCGCCGCCAGAAATATGAAGGAAATGATCGCGCCCAGTTGTGTGACCCAGAATCGCTGCGCCGGATCGCTGGTGGCCGCCAGAAAGTGCGATCCCCACATCCAGGCCAGCAAAGCCGGGGCCACGCCGAAGGTAACCACGTCGGCAAGGGAATCCAGCTCCCGGCCAAAATCGCTGGTGGTGTTCGTCAGCCGCGCAATCGCCCCGTCTATGCCGTCGAAGAGCACGGCGAAGCCAATGGCTATGGCCGCATAGTCGAAGCGACGGTAATTGCTGGCGCTGCCCAGCACCGAACTGGAGATGGCATAGTAGCCGGCGGCAAGGTTCGCCGTGGTGAACAGCGAGGGCAACAGGTACATGCCTTTGCGCATGCGCCGTGGCGGCCTGTCCTCCCGCCGGCGGGCGAAGACGTTCATCGCTGTTTCTCCTTGGGACCGCTGGCCGGGCTTTGGGCTTGCCTTTCCGATCCTGCCAAATTTCTCGCCTTCGCGCTCGCCGAAACGGGGTCCCCGGCGCGCCCGTCTTCGGCGCGCTGGGATGAGGGAACGGCGATATGCTCCCGGGGCAGCGCGCCCAGAATGCTCGACCCGCCTTTCACCTTGTCCCCGACCTTGACCTCGATTTGCGACTCCGCCGGCAGCAAAACGTCGCAGCGCGATCCGAACTTGATGAGCCCGACGCGTTCGCCTCGCTCCACTCGCTCTCCCACCCGCCGGTTGAAGACGATGCGCCGCGCCAGCAGGCCGGCAATCTGCTTAAAGATGATGGTCTGGCCTTCATCCGTGCGCAGCGTGCAGATGCTCTGCTCGTTGGCCTCGGCCGAAGCGGCGCCCATGGCATTGTCAAAGCGGCCTTTACGGTATTCGCAAGCAGTGATCACGCCGGCCACGGGCGAGCGGTTCACGTGAACATCGAAGACATTCATGAAAATGCTGATTCGTACGCGCCGCTCCCCGGCCGCTTCCACCAGCGCAGCCGCGGTCACCTTGCCGTCGGCGGGCGAAACCACGGCATGGGGAAGTTGCGGAATCGCCCGCTCCGGATCGCGAAAGAACCAAAGAAAGAAGACGGCCAGCGCGCCCGGAATAACGGCCATGGCAGGCACGGTCAGCCAGCCCAGGACCGCTGCCCCAAGCAGCATTGCCAGCGCGTAATAGATTCCGTCGCGGACCATGAGAATGAACCGATTATAGCGGACAGCTTGCCTTCCGCCCCAGCAAGCCAAAAGCGGTCCCGCCAAGCGGGACTGGGGACCCCGGGGGCCGGCGAATGTTGCTGGGGGCTGGGTGCCCATCCCGGCGCCTTCCTGACGGGGTTGTCAGACACAAATCAGCCTGCGCTCGCGCAACCAGCGCTGCAGGGAGGGGCTCAGGATTCTACTGGGCGGGAAACTCTAGCTCAAGCAACGTGCTCAGGATGCGCCCGCCGGTACTGCTCCTCCAGCGCCTGCATCTGATCTTTCAAACGCAGCTTCAGCTTTTTGAGTCGGACTTGTTCGAGCTTTTCGTCTTCGGAAGGGTACGGCTTCTGGGAGAGGCTTTCGAGGCGTTGCGAGTAATCGGCATGTTCCTGGACCAGGCGCCTGAATTCTTGGTTGCTGGCCAGGAGTGATTCGCGTACGGGACTTATCATTCGTGACCTCCTCGCGTGGGACCGCCCGGCGAACGCCGCTCGGACGCTCACGGGGGTAAAAGAGCGTGCTGTAAAAGCTAGCACGCGGTTCGCCAGAAATTCAACCGCTTTTAACAAGACTCCCGCCGCCAGAAAAGGTAAGCAGGATCGCGGCTTCCTCCGGATCGCGATAATAGTTGCTTCTCCGGCCAGCCTCCCGGAAACCCCATTTGGCGTAAAGTGCGCGGGCCGCCTGGTTGGACTCCCGCACCTCCAGCACGACAGTTTTAGCGCCCTGATCGCGGGCATGGCAGAGTAATTGCTCAAGCAAACGGCTGGCCAAGCCGCGCCGCCGCTTGCCGGCGTCAATAACAAGGTTCTCGATCTCCCACTCCTCTCTGGCACATTGCGCCACTACGAATCCCACTACCGGAGACCAGGGCACGGCCAGCCGGTTTTCGCCTGCACCGGCGGCGTAATCTGCCGGCGGCTTGACCCCGGCCGGTGATTCGGATGGGATTTCCACGACCAGGCAGACACGCTTCGGCGAGCTGGCGGTGCCGCTGCTGACGTGCCCCGCATCTGCGAGGCAGATGTGGGTATTTGACGGGGCATTTGCCGGCGAACCGGCGAAAATCGCCTGGTAATGCTGCTCTCCCCAATGAGCGGCGCTATCGGCCTGGCGTTCAAGGGCGATCAGCCGCGGAATATCCTGGGGCACTGCCGCGCGAATTCTCATGGCGTCATTTTGGCCTGCCAAGCTTCCCCGGCGCACCCGAAGCTGGCGCGCTGGGCTGTCGGCCGGGACTGGGGACCGAGAATATCTCGGCGTCGGAGCGCCGTATATAGTTCGCATCCAGCGCCTCCGGGGAAATGGTCGCGCCCTCGCCGAAGCGCGCCAAGCCAATGCGCGCAATCAGATCAGCCCGCGGATGCGCCACCAGCTCCACCGCTACCCCCGCCGCTCGCAGCGCGCTCTCGATGCCGGCATCAGGAGTGCAGATGATGGGCGACAGAGTATGTCCGGCAACCTCCGCGATGAAATCTGCCAGCGGCACCAGCCTCTCGCGGATGCGCTCCGCCCGCAGCCGGACTGCTTCCAGCACGTTGCCTTGCGGATCAGCCCCGTCCTGCGGGTCGCTCCGCACCTCGTACTCGCCGACGTAAACCTCCTTCCGCTGGGCATCGAGGGCGGCGACCACCCGTTCACTACTCTGCGCCCCACTCGTCAGCCCGGCAATGGCCAGAGCCTCCAGCCCGGAGACCGCCACGATAGGTTTGTACAGCGATTCGGCCAGTCCCTTCACCGTCGAGAGCCCGACCCGCAGCCCGGTAAACGAACCCGGACCGGAGTTGACCGCCAGCAGATCTATGGCGCCCTTGGCGACTCCTGCTGTCTCCAGCAGGCCCGCGATCCGCGGGATGAGTTGCGCCGAGTACGTGCCTCCGGCGAGCGGCGCCAGGCCGAGCACCTCGAAGCTGCCCCGGCCGCTTCGGGCCAAGGCAACGCTGCCTTCGCGTCCGGCGGTGTCGATGGCGAGAATGATCATAAATTTTTGATTTTTGATTTCCGATTTTCGATTTTATTTCGGACTCTCATAACCCAACCGCACTGGTGCCCACGTTCGTCTGCTTTTGGCTAACTTGGGGTAGTTTCCCACCCCAGCAGCGCGAAGGTGGGACACCTGCGATTTTCTTGTGTTCAATCCGAAATCAAAAATCAAAAATCTTAAATCGTTCGATTCTTAATCCCGATTCCAGCCAGAATGTCCTCCACTGCCGAATAAGGATCTTTTCTTCCGGCTGCGATCTCTGCGGCCAGGCTCCGCGCTGCTTCGTCGCTCAGAGACTCCCGCGCCAGGCGATGCATCAATTCCGAGCGCAGCATCTCGAGCAGGCGGCGGCGCCAGTTCTCGACCCGGCGGCGCGCTCCCAGGCCGGTTTTTTGCAGGTGCTGCTGAAAATCGGCGATGGCCTGCGCCAGCTCCGCGATTCCCTTCCCCTCGCTGGCCACGGTCTTGATTATCGGAGGCATCCACGGCTTTTCGTCCGCTCCCGGCCTGCCCGTCGCCAGCAGGGTGCGGATTCCGCGCTCCAGTTGCGCGGCGCCGTCGCGCTCGCTCTTGTTGATGACAAAAATGTCGGCGATCTCCATGATGCCGGCCTTGATGGATTGCACGTCGTCGCCCATTCCCGGCACCAGCACCACCAGCGTGATGTCCGCCAGGCGCACGATGTCGATTTCGTCCTGGCCGACGCCGACCGTCTCGATCAGCACCACCTCGCGTCCGCTGGCATCGAGCACCATGGCGACCTCGGCGGTAGCGGCGGCCAGGCCTCCCAGGGCGCCGCGTGTGGCCATGCTGCGGATATAAATTCCTCGGTCGGCATGATGGCGCTGCATGCGGATGCGGTCGCCCAGGATGGCGCCACCGCTGAAGGGGCTGGTGGGATCGACGGCTACAATGCCAACGCTCCGCCCCAGCTTGCGGAACTCGCGCGCCAGTTGGTCGGCCAGGGTGCTCTTGCCCGAGCCCGGCGCGCCGGTAAGTCCGATGATGCTCGCCCGGCCGCTATGCGGGAACAATTGCCGCAGCAGTTGGCGGGACTCGGGCGCGCGATTCTCGACCGCCGTAATGGCGCGGGCCAGGGCGCGCGCGTTTCCGGCGCGAATCTCTTTGACCCATTCTTCGATCGGCATGCTCATGGCTGAAGGCGCACCGACTGCCGAAACGAAGTGTAGCAGTTCCCAGTTCCCAGTTCGGGCTTATTCGATTCCGTTTCACGTCACGAAGAACCTCGGAGCATTTTCCAAAGCTTTATCCTGCGGAAGTCCCATGAGTTTCCCTTCGATGTTATGCTGAGCGCCCCTTGGGGGCGCGAAGCATCCCCAGGGACTTTCCTGCTCCGTGCCGTGCGGAGCTTCCCTATGAATCACCTTCGGCTTTTTGGGGCTGTAAACCGTCCGGGGACCCTTCGCTACGCTCAGGGTGACGTTCTTTTGCCAGGAAAGGCTTTTTCGATCATGACGCACGGCCGCAACTAAGAACGAAGAACCAGCAACCAGGAGCCCTCCATTAGCATCATTAATAAGTACATAAGTCGTACTGCGGCGGGTGAGGAGGCACTTTTGGATTTCCAATTCAGCGAAGAACAGCGGCAGCTCCGCAAGATGGTGCGCGAGTTTGCCGAGCGCGAAGTGGCCCCGCACGTTTCCGAATGGGATGAAGCCTCATGCTTCCCCCTGGCAACGGTCAAGGAGATCGGGCGGTTGGGGCTGATGGGCGTGATCTTTCCGGCCGAGTACGGCGGCGCGGGTATGGGCTACATCGAGTACGTCACCGCCATCGAAGAGCTCTCGCGCGTCGACGGTTCGATCGGCATCATCGTGGCTGCGCACACCTCGCTGTGCACCAACCACATCTTTGTGGCCGGCAACGAGGAGCAGCGGCGCCGCTGGGTTCCCAAGCTGGCCAGCGGCGAATTCATTGGCGCCTGGGCGCTGACCGAACCCGGTTCGGGGTCGGACGCCGGCGGGGCGCGCTGTTCCGCCGTTCGCCACGGCAATCAATGGGTGCTGAACGGGACCAAGAGCTTCTGCACCAACGGCCGCTACGCCGACGTGTGCGTCGTGCTGGCAGTGACTGACAGGAACGCGCAACGACACTGGGCCCCCGGCGAGCGAAGCTCGACGGGGTCGGCGCACGGCCTTTCCGCCTTCGTGGTGGAGCGCGGCACGCCGGGGATGAAGGCGGGCAAGAAGGAAAACAAGCTGGGACTGCGCGCCAGCGACACCTCCGAGATGGTTTTCGAGGATTGCGCCGTGCCCGCCGCCAACCTGCTGGGGCGCGAGGGCCAGGGATTCGCGGATGCCATGCGCATCCTGGATGGCGGCCGCATTTCCATTGCCTCCCTCGGACTCGGCATGGCCCAGGGCGCCTATGAATGCGCCCTCAAGTACTCGCAACAGCGCCGGCAGTTCGGCCGCGCCATCAGCGAGTTCCAGGCGATCCAGTGGAAGCTGGCCGACATGGCTACGGAAATCGAGGCCGCCCGCTTGCTCACCCTGCGCGCCGCCTGGATGAAGGACAATGGCCTGAAGACCACCCAGGAGTCTTCCATGGCCAAGCTCTACACCAGCGAGGTGGCCGTCAGGGCCGCCAACGAAGCGGTGCAGATCCACGGCGGCTACGGCTTCACCAAGGACTACCCGGCGGAAAAGTTTTACCGCGACTCCAAGCTGTGCACCATCGGCGAAGGCACCAGCGAGATTCAAAGGATGGTCATCGCCCGCCAGCTCCTCGGCAGCGAATCCCCGCGCCGTGTGCAGCCCGATCCCCG
>JBEKQR010000126.1:0-10245 GCA_049519515.1 Candidatus Korobacteraceae bacterium | reverse complement strand
CGTTCGCCGGGGGAACCGGGATCCCCGCCGCCGGAGTCGTCGGGGGCGTCGAAGGTGGCGTCGATGAGGGCGGCGTCGGCGATGTCGGAGAAGAAGGCGACGACGGAGTCGAACCGGTCGTGCTGCCGGTGCTGGAAAGGGTCGAGGACGGATTACTGCTCTGGGATGAATTGCCGGCTGTTCCGGGATTGCCACCACAGGCGATGCTGGCTGCTGTGATAGCGATCAGCACCGCGGTGCTGAGGATCATTCTTTTCACTGGGTACCCCCGCGCTTCAGAGCCGAAGTGGCTTGCGCCCGCCAGCGGCGGAGTGCAAGCCCGCGGGGATCATCGGTCAGCACGGGGAAAGCATGAATCGGCGGGAGGCCTTATGCGGGTTAAGTTAACAAGCCTAGTACGTGACCTTTCACTACCGAGCGGGTCATGAGGTACCGGGTTTCTAGGCACCGTAAATAACAGGAGTTACGGAAGTTCAGGAGTAAGAAAAGGAGATAAGCCAAGGGCTCTTCAAGAGAGGACAGGGGGTGACCAGTGGCCAAAAGAACTAAATGAACGTAGTTCCAGAGTACCAATGAGCAATGAGCCCCGTGCACACTTCCAGAAAGTGGAAAGTTTTGTTTGCAACGTTGGCCAGTACAGGTGTGCGATGTGGGTAAGCGTTCGGACTGCGTGTTGATGATCTTGACCTTGAGGGCGGAAGAATTTTTATCCGCCGTGGCGTCTGGGAACGGCCAAGAGGTTTCAACCAAGACAAAGAAAGGCTACAGAGAGGTGAATATCGAACCTGCTTTGGTTTCGATGTTGACCGCACACTTGGATGGGCGCAAAGCCGGACGGGTGTTTCAAACCCGCAACGGTACACCGTTTTGTAAGAGCAACGTTCGACGCAAGCTGCGTGAGATTCTCAAGAAGGTGAATCTACCGGCAGCGGGGCTGCACGCTTTCCGTCATGGCCGCGTGTCGGTGCTACAAGCGAACGGTGTTCCGGGCGATTTGGTCAAGGAATGGATCGGTCACAGCAGCCTTCGGACTACCTCTGGGTACAGGCATTTCCGGGACGATTTTCGCACTCGGACTGCGGGTAAAGTGGGCCTGTTTGCAGCGGAAAATTTGGCAAAAAATTGCCAGATGATCCCAATGGTCCCAATTTTGCCGGAATTGCAGCATCGGCTTAGACGCGGTAAGATATAGAAGCTTCGGGACTAACCAAGCGTCGGGGAGTGGCTCAGCCTGGTAGAGCACCTGGTTCGGGACCAGGGGGTCGGAGGTTCAAATCCTCTCTCCCCGACCAACTTTAAAATCAGCGACTTACGCGGAATTCACTCACACACGAAATAGTAGACCCACGTACTCAATTCCTCAAGGATTTTCGGGTTTTCTCACACGGACAATTTTATAATTACGCGCTCATAGACGGCGCGCGGGCAGACGCCCCGAAACTCTCGGACTGTTTTCATGGCCATGGCTGCTAAGATGCTCCGGCATGTGCTCAAAGCTGCATGGCATCCGCCTGCAAAGCGTAGAGCGCAGTCAATCAGCGCAAGGGCTTCTTGGCACTCCGCTTCGTTTCAGCTCGGCGCATCACACGGCCTCTAAATCCAACGGCCCTTTTCTGGCGCTCTTCGCGCTCCTTTTGATCGACTCGGTACTTGCGCATGTAAAGCTTCTTGCTTTCTCGCTGCTCGGGGGTGCTTTCGTAGTTCCGTTGCTTGCACGCCCCACTACACCATTCCCGGTCATTCCGCTTTGCATAGAACCACCTTTTGCAGCCATCGTGAGCGCACCGGCGTAATCGGTTTATTCTGTGGGGCACGAGGGACAGCAAAAAGAACACGGCCTGATGCTCCCATTCATCCTCCTCCGACAAATGCTTAGCAACCATGTCCACGCGAAGACCACTTCGTGAGAGTGCGAGGCTGGGATGACCTTCGTATCGGTTCAGAAGGTCACTCTTTTGAAAGAATGCGGCCCAATCGCCCTGCCCAAGGCGTGAGAGCCGTTCAAGAACCTGCTCGACTCGCTTGGACTGAATCGACTGCGGGCGTACTTCAAGATCGCGGAACAGCTTTTCGGCAATCTTTCCCTCCACCCGTGCCGGTAATGCCCGAACAAATGCGTTCTTACGGATAAAGCTTTTCATGTGTAAGTAACATATCACGTGACACAGCGGCTCGTCGAGCCGAATATCAGTCAAGCCCGAGCAAAAACGGCAATAAGAAGAGAGTTGTTATGGATCGGTTCGAGGAACTCGCAATGACGGCAAAATCTCCAGTTATCGTTATCGGCAATCCGGAGCGCGGATATTTTGAGCTTGTACCTGTCTCCGTGGATCGCTCGGCTATCGAGAGCATGAGAAGCACTTATGCTGCGCGTGAGCTGTGCTTTCGCTTTCTTGGTGTCGTTGGCCTCGTGCGTGGCTGCGCGATTCCAGAATTTGCGGAGTCGCACTCCGTTGCGGATGTGGAAGCACTTAGCTCGGCCTATGCCTACCACTTAGCGGCGTCCATGCTCAAGAGCAAAGGTCTGGAGCCGCGATATGACGCCTAGAGTTACGAACGATTCACGGGTGGAGTTTTTAACGCGCCGCTACGGGCTTAGCACAGAACGCGCCGCCGAATTGATCGAGGAACTTGGCGACACACGAGTTTTAGAACGGCTCGCGGCGGATGCGCCAGCGTGCCCGCCGTGCGTGCATACGTCCGGGGCGTCTGGAAGAGATTGAAAGTTTTAACGAGGGCTGCCCGGCTGAGATGGGCCGGGTCATTCGCGCTAGCCACTCCAGTTTCGGGGGCGACAGGCGCGGCGGCAAAGCTCCAACGCTGGAGTCTTCGAGCCGTGTCAATCAAACAGCCGTTCGCGTGAAATGGCGCGAGCCGCCTGCGTGGGCCATCTCCAATTTCGGGATGGGTGGACGCGGATGCGATGCAGCAAACCGGAAAGCGTGTGCGCCGGGGGAGAGCGAACCGCGCCGGTCACAAATTCATAAATGGAGATTCTGTTATGCCAGGTATTGGTGAACTGATGCAAGAATGCAAGGCAGCCATAACTAGGGCTGAAAGCTTCGTGGTTGCAGCCGAAAACGGGAAGCGAGCTATGACCGATGACGAAATGAGCAAGTACACAGCGGAAATGGATAAGGTGACAAAATTGCGCGGGACAATCAACCAGCGCGAAAAAATTAACACAATGCGCCTATTCAATCCCATTGAAACGTTGATGGGGCGGAAAGCCGAGCAGCAAGACGGCATTGGGGATTTTCTCGCCACGATGGGCGGACGCGCCCGTAATGTAGGAATGTCTGGCCAACGTGCGTGGGACTCGCCCGTGGAAGAACCGGCCCCGCGTGGCTTTGGGGACAACTCCGGTCGCAGCTTTTCGAGAGACTACGCAACGGCGTTCTTCTCATACGTTGCTTCCAAAGGCACGCGCATTGACGCGGCTCTGTATGAGGGCAGCGACGGTGCGGGCGGCTACGCCGTGCCCATCGTTGTGGACAGCAACATCGTTCCGCTTTCGCCTCCCGACATGGGCGTCCGGCTGTTGGCAAGCGTGATCCCAACCGCAATGGACATCAAAATCCCACAGAAGGGCAGCTTTGGCGTGGCGGGAGCGAAGGCTGAGTCCAGTACCTCAACACCCACTACTTTCCCTGAGACGGACCCGACACTCACACAGATCACACTATCCGCTTTCATGTCCGGCATCAGAGAAACAATCTCTTGGGAACTTGCACAAGACGTTCCCGCTTTCCAGCAGTTTGCCGTGACTGACATGCTTCTCGCCCAACAGATTTACGAGGAAACCAAGTACGTAAGCGGCTCCGGCAACGGAGAGCCGCAAGGTCTCATCGGCAACACCGGCACCGGAGTTACCGCCGCCGTGGCGGACGCTGCGGGGAATCTGCTGTCTCTGGACGCCACCTTCGATGTTATGGGCTACCTGAAGGGCATGTATCGCGCCAATGCCGCGTGGTTGATGCAGTGGTCAACGGGAATTGCGCTCCGCAAGGCTCAGAGACAGGCCAATCTTTTCGAGCCTGTCTTTACCAGCGTTGGCGGTAAAGACTATCTCCACGGCTTCCCGGTTGAATACTCCAACTCCATGCCCGCCATTGCCGCCGGAGCGACTCCCGTTCTGTTCGGCGATTTTAAGAGCGGCTACGTTATCGGTGATCGTGGCGGCTCGGGAATAAACGTCAAGGTTTTGGACCAGCCATTGGCGGTACAAGGGCAAATCATTCTGCTCGCGTATCGCCGGAGTGACGGACGAGTCCGGCGCTCGGAGGCTATCCAGGCCATTACGCTGCACGCCAGCAGCTAACCATTCTTGGCGGGGTGATGCATCCCCGAGCCAGTCGGGACGCTCATGGTCCCCGCGAGGCATTCTGCGCCTTTCATCAGCCGTGAGCGGGACTGTACCTCCGTTGTTGTTTGGTTTGTTTAACCCGGCTCTGCATAAAAACAGGGCCGGGAATTTTTCGGAGTTGAGCCATGATTGACGCAATTGATGAGCTGATAGCGCGTTCCAAAAAGCACCCTGAGTTGCAAGCCTTCCACGAGTTTCACAAAGCGCACCCAGAACTCTTGGACTTTCTTGTGGAAGAAATTCAGCTACGAATTGACCACGGTTTTGCAGCATTCGCCTACCGTAGCCTTTGGGAGTACGCGAGATGGAAACTCGAAATGCAAGCAGGGCCGGGCGATACGTTCCTAATGAACGATCACGCCGCCTCGTTCTATGCACGGGCAATCACCATCCTGCATCCTGAGTTCAACGGACGCGCCGAATTTCGTCAGTCAAAAGCTGACGCAATTTTCGGCACTCGCATTGAGCCTATCCCGAAGAAGCGGCCCAAGAACTACGCGAGACGGCTGCAATGGGCAGACGGTACGGCGATTGAGAACGGATGGCGTCCAACAATCCCGCACGTAATCAATCACACCGCGAATCGCAAGCCCGACATCCACACGAAAAGCGAGCGAGTATGACGCTGGATGAGTTGAAACAGCAACTACGTTGGGTCCTGTGGCGACTTGAAACTGTCCACGGCAAGCAAACCAAGGTCCCCTATCAGCCGAGCGGACGCAAGGCGATGGCAAACAATCCGGCTACGTGGCGCAGCTATGCGGAGTGCGCGGCCCTTGCCTCTCAGTTCTCCGGCGTGGGCCTTGTGCTCGGTGACGGCGTTTGGGGCGTTGACATTGATGGATGCTGCGATGCCGTAACCGGAAAGTTTACTCCCGAATCACGCGAGATTGTCATTGGCCTGGACAGCTACGGCGAATACTCGCCATCGGGCACCGGCTGCCACGTGCTAGGAATTGGCACACTGCCCGGACCAGGGCTTAAGAAGCCACATCCCGGATGCAAGGCCGTAGAGGTCAAGGCGGACGGCTATTACTTCACGTTCACCGGACGCCACCTGAGCAAGACGCCCGCCGCGTTGATGGACCGGCACAACGCGGTGCTTGTCCTCTATGACCGCGTGTCTAAGATCGTGACTCCGCGAAATACCGGCCTCACTATCTCAATCCCGCTCAGTGAGGAAGAGCGTTTCCGCAAACTCATGGCCGGTGACATGAGCGATTACCACGATGACCACAGCACGGCGGACTTTGCGCTCTGCATTCTGCTGGCTAAAAAGCACGGCTGTAATGCGTTCAAGATTGATGCGGAGTTCCAAGAGTCCGGCCTGTATCGGGAGAAGTGGGACCGCGAGGACTACCGCGAGAACACGATTACGCGGGCGTGTTTGGCTGTGGCAAAAGACGCGCCGGTCATTTTTGCAGACCCGGAAGATGAGCCTATCGAGGATGACGGCGTAACCGAGTACCTTGTTGATGCGCTGCCGGAGCCGATGCACGAAGGTTGGTTCCCGAAGGGTGAGGTCTCACTAATCGGCGGTGCATCCGGTGCTGGCAAGACATCTTGGGCGATGCCGTTGCTGGAGAAAATCCGCAAAGGCGCGGACGTATTCGGCCACCCATCAAAGCCGCGTGATTACCGCGTGCTGCTACATGACCGTTCCAAAAAGGCGATGCAGCGCACGGTGAAGTCCTTGGGGCTTTCTGCGGAGGCAATCCAGCGCGTCATCCGCCTCAGCACAGCACAGCAATCATGTTCTCCCGCTGAGATTTTGGAGGCCGCCGTTGAACGCGAGCCGGGCGTTGAATGCTGGTTTATTGAGGGCTTGGACCTCTGGATTAAGGACCCGAACAAGATGGAGGTTGTGGGGCCGGTAATTGACGGCTTGCAACGAATTGCTACCCGGCGAAATGTGGCCGTGCTCGGCACAGTGGGGAGTCCGAAACAGCGCGGCAAGGACAACAAATACTACGGGCGTGACTCGCTGTTCGGGAGCGCCGCGCTTGCTCGCAAGGTTGAGACAGTGGTCTTGATGTCTCTTCACGATGAGGAAGACTCGAACAGCGTGCGCCGTTGCACAGTGCTGCCAAGAAACGGGCGGGCCGAGACGCTGTACTTTGAATGGCAAACGGAAGGGCTGTGTCTAACCACAGAGCCACAGGCTGTGCCGGAACTGCGGGCGATTGACCACATGGAGCAACGCATCTTTGCGGCTGTGCAGCCGGGGGAGGAGATTAAGTATCAGCCCGGCTTCGGCAACCGCAATTTGTTTTTTGATTGGAAGAACCGCGCCATGAGAGATGGCAAGGTCACGAGGTCCAATGGGAAGTACTACCGGGCATTCCCGGAAGCGGAAACGATCAATTAGTTCCCGTTACTCGGTCACCAATACAGTTCCTTGTTTATGTTTACAGAAACCCATTGCAGACTGATGCTTTTGAAGAATGCCTGCCAATTATGCGGGGCGAAAAAGCCCATCCGTCCGGAACCCGCATCCCACACCGGGACAACAGTACCGGCAAGCCCCGCTGCCTGCGCATGTAACTGCAATTCCCCTGTGATTTCGCCTTGGTCGGTTTGCGATTTCATTCCGAACCCCGATTCCAACGGAACGATAATCATGTTGTTGCCCTGCTCTTTGATGTGAGCGACTTTAAATCTTGGCATTGTGAGCGCTCCTATGGGCTACTTTCGTATTATATTCGCCCCTATAATACCGCACGATGGCTGAGTAGCACAAACCAAAAAGGGCGATTAGATCAGTACACACACGCTCAAAATCAGGTGTGTGTGTACTGATGAAAACGCCACTTGCACGGCTCGCAACCTACTGAAAACAATGGACACAGATGCTTTCTCTAGAGATTGTTCTATCAGTACTACTACTCTCAATTCTGTGAGTAGTCGTACCCACTCATACACTCACGGGAGCTATCAATGGAATGGATGACGCTGAATGAAGCCGCCGCGTATTTGAAGATCAAACCGCGCACGCTTGCACAATGGGTCAGAGAGGGGAAAGTGCCGGGGCACAGGCTCTCGGGGACACAGAGGGTCGTTTGGCGATTCCTACAGAGCGAACTGGACGCGATGCTCACCTCTGCAACCGAGGATGACGGGAGAGGCAGGTCAAAATCTTGAACACTGACCCGTGAAAGAGCGCCGCAATTCAAAACTCTCCACACCGCAAAATAAATTTCAAATACCTAATTTTCTCGTCCAGAATGGCCCGCAATCGCGCTTAGAAGCTCGCTGACGAGCCGCAAGAAAATCAGGCGAGGGCACCAGCGGCTATTTTGATGCTCCCATCTTTAAAGGAGAGCCACATAACAACGCCGCTTGCCATCCCCATAAATCACTTTTGCAACCAGCCGGAAAGTGGTATTGTTCTCCAATTCCAGCTTCTCACGTTGGAGGCGATCATGCACCGCTGTCGCCTGTTCTGTTTGGTGTTGTCTCTCCTGCTTGCTTCGTTCTTACCCGTTCTGTTTGCGCAGGACATAACGACCAAAGAGGGAGTCATTGATGCGTTAAATCGCAGTTTCCGTGGCGGCGAAGTATCGCGGTCTGCCACTATAAACGGATCGGAACTCGTTATTCACAGCGAGAGATGCAGCCAGGAGAGATTTGCTCAAGTAACGGGCAATCAGGCTGCACTTCGGTTATGGCGCAGAGCCGGATTTTCTCAGCTAGTCTACACCAATGACAAAGAGTTGACCTTCTCTATTGAATTACCTAGCGGTGAACCCACCGATACTGATCGCCAACAATATGCAAAGAATTACGAAGCTGGCATTGCCGCTAAACACCCTGAGTTTAGAGCAAAAGTCACGGTAGAAAGAACACGCATAGCTATTCATTCGCCCTTTGGCTCAAAAGTAGATTTCGACAGAACCGATTGGACAGTACCCAAAAAAATATGGGCGAGTTACGGGTTTACAGAATTTCTTTACACCAATGATAGGGAACTAGCTATTTTGTTGCCCCTCACGGCAACCGCAGTGGGCACCCAACCAGTTCCGAACGTAGCCGCCAATCCTGACCTTGCAAAACCTGTGTCGAAGAAAAGTGTACCTGCAACCAACACACAACCTCCAGATCATCTTTCAGAAAGCGAGGTTGCTGCTGCGATTGCCGCCCCGCCCAACACTGGCTATGTGCGAATCGAAGATATGGGGTTTTCGGCACCCTCACGGTGTAATGCTCAAATGCCGTCAGAATCTCTTTTTACACCGGAGGGGTGGCTAAATGCCCGCAGCAGATTAGCAAAAAAGCAGTATCTTGAGTTCCGTCCTACTGCGGCTGACACGCTACGGGTACTCCGAGTTGACAGTAAGGGTTGCGCCGGAGGCGTCCCACCGTCATGCGATACGATTAGCCGAGTCGTTCTGCTTTCAGACAGAGATGGCACAGTAGTGGTTGAGGCTATCGCTGAAGGCTCACACGATGAAACATGGCAAAATGCCTACGGGGCTTCCGCTTCATGCTCCGGTCTGGTCAGTTTCTTTGCTCTTTCAGATGTGCAGAAAGTGCAGAACGACAAGGGGGAGTTTGTGATTGCCACATTCAGCGGATCACATCCGCTGAAACAGTATACGGTCAAAGAAAAGCATATCCGCAAGCTAGGACTTAACGCACAACGATAAAGTAGGTATGCATTCTGGCAGGGGGCTGCCGCTATGTCTCGATATCGACTCAGGTTCTTTGTCGAAACATCGTTAGCGTATGGTGCGGACGCCGAATTTCACTATCAGAACCACACAATCATGTTTCTTTTCTCGCAGCGAAAGAGCGTAGGCGGAGTCGAAGTCGAACTATGCTGTGAAGCCCCCACTTGGGGCGAAGCAAGCGTTGTCGCAACGGATACGCTGATTCCTCCAGTCCTGGACGTGATCGCGTTCCATCGCAAAGCCTCTATGACGCTGATGAGCTTAACCTCTGCGCTCAAGTCCGAACCTGGTTCTGAGCGGCGGAAGGTAGTTCTCATCAATGAACGAGCCCGACCGTTTGAATTACCGGCTGCATGGTGGATCAACGAGCGGAATATCGAGGACATTAACGCCTGTCTTGCACGCGATCTTCCATTGCCACAGAACACGCTTCGGTGGTTACGCTGGGCATATCGTTCACTTCCGATTTATGAGGGGTTTGTCTATGCATGGCTGGCTCTCGAAAATTTAGCTGGTTCGCGGATGGTCGAAAACAAGTGTTCTAAATGCCAGAAACCTTTGCCGCCATACCGTGCCGCCGATAGAGAGGCTGCTTACGATATTGTGAACAGTTTCGGAAGGGGGATTGAAACAAAGGAATTCAACCATTGGTGGAATACGCTGCGAAATAGCGTCTTCCACGGTGGCAAGCAGCCCGATTCAGAATTTCTGGGAAAGCTTAGGGCGGTTACCCAACGGGTCATTGACGGCGTTGAGGCTGGAGTTCAGAAAAAACTGAATTTGAATCTTGAACACAGATCGACCATAGCACTTGTGCCTGAGCAGATTTTCAGCCGCTTCCACTTCATTGAGTTCAGCAGCAGTAATCCGGCAGAGGAGTTCGCTTCTGCGTTTCCGTCAGCAGAGGAAATAGAAGCCTGGATCGACTCCGGCAGTTCACATGAAGAAAGAATGAACATTACATTGTTGACAGAGAAAGATTTTCAGGGCTGGTGAAATGCCGCGAGCTACTGCAATATGGGATAAGAATATCGGCGTTCAAAGCTTTGACAGCAGTTGCGATAGCGACACTCGCAGCCCTTTCGCAATAAGTTCCAGATTGAGAATGGAGATGTTGTTTAATAGGGTTCTGGTCACGCTATCAGATTATGTATTTCGATGAATGGAACCGCTAATAGTTCACTCTTTGACGATCAACGGGCATTCACT
>JBEKQR010000125.1:0-10311 GCA_049519515.1 Candidatus Korobacteraceae bacterium | reverse complement strand
TGAATCCTTCCTCCAAGAGATAAAAGCCACAGCAGAGAAGAGTGTTCAACAGCAGCCTGTGCAGGCCGCCCAGAAGAAATCGCCATTAACCGAAGAGCAAAGGCAGTTGGTACTACGCAATTCAAGAGCGGCTATGTCTTCACCAGCCGCAGCCGCTTCAATCGCTGCTGATAGTCCGAAGACGCCACAAGAATTAGCCCAGCTCATCCAGGAGGGGCAGGCCTCGCGATGCGGGGTGACGACGTCACCGCCGGGAGCAGAAGTCTACATCGATGGAAACAAGGCTGGCGCCGCCCCGCTTGGGTTTGTTCTCCTTAAGCATGGCGATACCCCCAGGATCATCACCATAAAAATGCAGCGCTATACATCCGTCGAAAGGCAATATATTCCAGACGGAAAGATCATCCCTGTAGCTGTCATCTTGGAGCGAGAAAGCAGCGCAGAAGTAAGCGGTGGACACGAGCAGCCGCCTCAGAACACCCCAACGGTTCTCGCCGACGAACCGCAATACATCAACAGCTTTTATGCCCTCGATGCGAGCGGGAAACTTCTCGAACTGGAGCACACGAGAGTAGCCTTCCACTCCAAAGTCAGGGCAGTGCCTGGTTATGCCTCGGCCAAGACATCTGCGGAAATCAAGCCCGGCCAATCGCCGGTGCGGCTGCCGGCAAACGCACAGTTCATTCTTCGCGGGCGTTCTCTAATGGACCCCGCCTCGCGTTACGAACTTCGCTTGCTGAAAAGCTCTAAAAGTCACCGCGAATTTGCGCTGATCCACGCACACGGCTCTGCCTTTATTTTTGGCGCCAGCGGCGGCGGCTCGGGCGTGAGCGAAGGTGCGGTGCCGATCCAATTTGAAGAATATGGTCGCTATTCCTATCGCATCACTCCGGCCCAGCCGCTTGCGCCGGGCGAGTACGCGCTGTCTGTTCGGGGCTTAGTTTCTGAGGTCTATTGTTTTGGCGTGGATCAGTGATCGCCGGTACTAAGTAATCAACCATTTGGCCGATGAACGCGTCGGCGGGAGTTTTGTTTCTACTTTCCGTGGCGCGCGCGTCTGACAACAATCTGCCTAAAAAAATTGGTCGCTTGGATTTTAGGAAAACGCCACTCACATAATTCTGGTCGCTTGGATTATTCTTTCTGCATCAATCACTTACAGCCCATAGCCCTCATTTTTAATCCTGGTCGCTTGGATGGCCGCTCCGCCCGCTGTCAGAACTACACAATTTCAATCACTTACGCCGATGTTTGTGATTATTTCCCCGTGCCGTCCGACATTTAATTCTGCACGGAGCTTTTTGTCGGACGCCCGCCAAATCGCCCGCAACTCGCGGCGGCGACGCCACTTATCCCGCCTCATCCCACGTCCGCCCGCCACCTCCCCCGTCCGACATTTACTTCTGTTTCCCCCAGCAGCCCTTGGTAGTAGGTCAGTTTGAAGGGTGCCGCAGGTCAGTCCAACAACAGGGCGGGACGTGCGGCACCCGCCTTTAATGTCAATTCAAATTGACCCACTACACGGTCCTTTCTTCTTTGCTTGGAATGATTGCAGCTTCTCTGCCTTCGTCCTAAAATCATCCACACTCTCAATGACCGTCATCGCCAACCCCGATTCGGCTGCTACCGCCTCCAAGTCGCGGGCTGGGACAAGCCCGCCATCCAATCCTTCAGCCCAGCAGACGCAACAGCGGTCCCGCTTTGCGGGACCGGGAACCCCAACGCCACCAAAGGAACGTGGCATTGGCTACTGGATGGAGCGTGTAGCGGCGGAGGCAGAGAAGGCGCGGGCCGATTTTGCCGCCGACCCGGTGCATGATCTCAGGGTGGCGATCCGGCGCTGCCGGTCAATAGCCGAGGGCTTTCGCGCCATCGATCCTGAGCCCTCCTGGAACAAAATGCGGCGCGCGGCCAAGGGGCTTTTCGCCGCTCTCGGAGAGTTGCGCGATACGCAGGTTCTGATGGAGTGGGTCCGCAGGCTTAGCCAGGAGGATGATCCCGTCAGAGGCAGGCTGCTGGCCCACTGCGGCCAGCGCGAGCAGCAACTCAAGTTGGCGGCCGCGGATGCGCTGCGCGGCTTCGATTTCAAGCAATGGATGCGATGGGCAGCCACCCTGGAACGGCGCGCCGGCCGCTTCTCGCGCCAGCAGGAGCTGTTCGCGGTGCTGGCGCTGGAGAAGTGGCAGCAAGCCCGGCATCGGCACTCGCTGGCCCTGCGCGACCGCAGCCAGACTTCATGGCACCAGCTCCGCATTGGCATCAAGCGTTTTCGCTACCTGGTCGAAAACTTCCTTCCCCGGCAGCACGAGCAGTGGAGCAAGGACCTGAAAACCCTTCAGGACCTGCTGGGCGAGGTGCACGATCTCGATGTCCTGCGGGCCACCGCCCGTTCTGCCCAGGTCCGCGCCTTTGCCAGCGCGGAGGAACAATCTCGCTGGAACGCGCTGATCTCCGCCGAGCGGGAGAAACGCATCCGCCAGTACCGCGAAACCATGATCGGGCGCGACTCGCTCTGGCGGTGTTGGCGGGCCGGGCTGCCCCAGGGGGAAGCGCTGCGCCGGGCGGTGCTGAAACGGTTCAAGGTGCTGATACCGCTGTTGTGCCCGGATCGCCGCCACACCGAGCATGTGCTGCGTCTGAGCCTGGAGTTGCACAATGGATTGCGCGATTGCGGCGTATCCATAGCCAGTGAATACGCTGGACTGGGCGCGGAAGAGTTGTTGACCGTGGCCTGCCTGGAGCACGGGGTCCGCAGCGCCACGCAGACCGCAGCCCGCAAGCGGGCATGGCGTTTCCTGCAGAGGCTGGAGCCGCCTCCGGGCTGGACGGAAGAGGGCTTGCGTGTGGCCCGGCTGATTGGCCGCTACCATCGCGGCGCCTTGCCGGGAAGCCGGAAGAGTTACGCCAGTTTGCCGGCGCCGGCACAGGCGGTAGTCGATGCGCAGGCGGGAATTCTGCGGTTGGCCGACCGGCTGGATGAAAAGCACGACCAGTCGATCCGCTCGATTCGGGTCGAGCGCAGTGATGGTTTCCTGGTGATCCGCGCCGACGGCTACCGCGAACTTGCCCGCCCGGCCGAGCACATCGCCGCCGCCCGGCATCTGCTGGAAACCGTATGCGGCATGCCAATCCTGCTTCGCCCGATGAATTAGGAGTTAGGGATCAGGGGATAGGGGATAGGGAATAGGGATTAGGGGATAGGCTGGAAAAGAGGGTTTTGTAGATTCTTTCAGGAGGTAGCGTCCAGGAACTTGTGATTCGGTCGGAGCCTCAGTTGGCCGGGGATACATCAACCTTGGGACTGCCTTCACGATTCCCTAAACCCTATTCCCTGACCCCTATTCCCAATGTCCGAACTCGAACGTCTATGCGTCGTGCTGGTGGCCACGCGCAACCCACTCAACCTGGGTGCGGCCGCGCGCGCCATGAGCAATTTCGGCTTCTCGTGCCTGCGGGTGGTGGCGCCCTACGAGGCTGCCTTTCGCGAGGCGCGCTCCGCCGTGGGAGCCTCTGAGCTGCTGGCCAGCGCGCAGGAATATGGCAGCGTGGCCGAAGCGGTGGCCGACTGTGCGCTGGTGGTCGGAACCACGGCGGCGCGTCATCGCCAGCTCGTGCATCCCTTGTTGACGCTGGAGCAGGGCGCGCGGCTCATCCGCCAGGAGCTACTGCGACTACAGCAAACGCAACAGCGGTCCCGCTTTGCGGGACCTGGGACCCCGGAAGGCCATGTTGCCCTTCTATTTGGCTCGGAGAAGCGCGGGCTTTCCAATCGCGACCTCAGTCATTGCCATTGGCTGCTGCACATGCCCACCCGCGAAGAGCATGCCTCGATGAACCTGGGCCAGGCAGTGGCGGTTTGCCTATATGAACTGGCGCGCGCGAGCAGCGCTCCGGCTCTCCCGGCCGTACCAACGGCGGCGGCTGGGCCGGCGCTATCGGCACCAAAGCCGAACCCGGCATCCGCGGCTGAACTGGAGCGAATCACCGCCGCGCTGCTCGAGGCGCTGCGAGCCAGCGGCTATCCGCATGCGCAAACCGCGGCCGCCGAGGAAAAAGTGCGCCGCCTGGTCCGCCGCCTGGACGCGGATGCCGCTGACTCAGAAACCCTGCTCGGCATGCTGCGGCAGATTTTGTGGAAGCTGGGAGCTGGCGAGTGATGCAGATGAAACCACAGAGTGCACAGAGGAACACAGCGGAGGAAAAGCAGAGGACCACACAGCCGATCGCGTTCAAGTACTTCAAATAACCTTCAGCTATCAACTATGGTCCCTCTGTGGCCTCTGTGTACTCTGTGGTTGGGATTTCCAATCTGAAATAATTTCGGGATACACTTCGATGGAACTTGAAACGCCTGCAACAGGAGATCTATGGCGCAGATCAGCCGCGCTGTGAAAACCGGCTTCCTTTTGCTCTGCCCGGCAAGCCTGCGCGCGCACTTGCTCGAGACGCGGCCAAATCTCCGCAAGGCGGCGCCGGCGGGAATGCGGTTTCTGTTTCCTTCTTACCTGGGTGACATCAGCGTCCATATCGACACCACGTACAAAGTGGAAAGAATCATGTGGACGGGTGAATACGAAGCTCCACTGATCCGCTTTCTACAAACTCACAGTACAGATGGCTGGATATGTTTTGATGTTGGCGCAAACGTTGGGGCGGTGGCGCTTGCCCTGGCCAAGTATGCCGGTGATTCAGGAAAAGTATTTGCCTTCGAGCCCGGACCGCCCAATATGCTGCGGCTGCAGGGTAATTTGAGTTTGAACCGCAACTTGCTCGCGAGGACAGAAGCGCTTGCATGCGGCGTTGCCGACAGACCGGGTGAATTCTGGTGGGCAGAGGAGCCGGGAAACCCGGGAAACGCCCTGCTCTCAGACAAAGGAACGCACAAGGTACAGGTCATGACCCTCGATGCCTTCATAGGCAGCCGGCAATTCGACCGTGTTGACTTTGTGAAAATCGATGTCGAGGGCATGGAGTTTCAGGTGATGCGCGGCGCTACTGAACTATTGCGCAGATTCCGCCCAATCATGTACTTCGAAACTCTGTCGCGTTATGTAAGTTCAGGGAAAAGCGCGACTTTCGCGGATATCCAGCAGCTCCTGGCGGGGGAATTCGGATACCGGCTCTACCGCATAAGCAGTTCAGGGCAACTCAGCCCGATGACGGGAAGCCGCCATGGCGGCTATACGGTTGCGGTCCATCCGGAGAGACCTGTACAGCCCAGGTTATGAGCGAAGGAGCCCGCCGCAGCCTGTTCAGGCGTAGAGGCCGCGCCGCCTGATGACGTAGGCCACGCGGTCGATGGCCAGCATGTAGGCGGCGATGCGGTTATTTACCCCGTGCATCTCGGCGTAGCGGGTCACGTCCTGGAACGACTCGATCATGATGTGTTCCAGCCGCTCGTTGACCATGGCTTCCGTCCAGAAGTAGCCTTGGCGGTCCTGCACCCACTCGAAGTAGGAAGTGGTCACGCCTCCGGCATTGGCCAGGATGTCGGGAATGATGAAGACGCGCTTGGCGGCCAGGATCTCGTCGGCCTTGGCGGTGGTGGGCCCGTTGGCGCCTTCCACCAGGATCTTCGCCTTTACCTGCTCGGCATTCTTGCTGGTGATGACGTTCTCGATGGCCGCCGGAATCAGCACCTCGCAATCAGCCAGCAGCAACTGCTTGGGATCGTAAGGCTCGGCCCCGGGGAAGCGATGGATGGTGCCGTTCTTGGCCCGGTATTCCCACAAGGCGTCCATGTCGATTCCGTGCTTGTTGTAGAGCCCGCCATCCCACTCGGCGATGCCGACGATGGTGTATCCCTTCTGAAACATCAGGTGGGCGGCATTGGAGCCCACGTTGCCGAAGCCCTGCACGATGACGCGGGTGGAGTCGCGGTCCATGCCGAGTTTCTTCAGCGCCTGGTCGGTCACCACCATTACGCCGCGGCCGGTGGCCTCGCGGCGTCCGCGCGAGCCGCCGATGGCCACCGGCTTGCCGGTCACGCATGCGGTGACCGTCTGCCGCATGTGCATCGAGATGGTGTCCATCATCCAGGCCATGATCTGCTCATTGGTGTTCACGTCGGGCGCGGGAACGTCCTTCTCCGGTCCGAGAAACTCGATCAGCTCGGCCGTGTAGCGCCGGGTCAAATGCTCCAGCTCATGCAGCGACAACTTCTTCGGATCGCAGATCACCCCACCCTTGGCGCCGCCGAAAGGAATGTTGACGACCGCGCACTTCCAGGTCATCCAGGCGGCCAGGGCGCGCACCTCGTCCAGATTGACCTCGGGGGAGTAGCGGATTCCTCCCTTGGCGGGCCCGCGGGCGGTCGAGTGCTGGACGCGATAGCCGGTAAAGAGCTCGATATGGCCATCGTCCATCTGCACCGGGAAGTGGACCGTGATCTCCCGGTTGGGCTGGCTGAGGATCTTCCACAGTCCGGGATCGAGTTTGAGCTTGGCGGCGGCAAATTCGAAGCGCGCAGCCTGAGCTTCCCAAGGATTGGTTTCCGATTTTTGTTCTTCCAGCGCCGTGATCATAAGACCTCCGAAATGGTGCAGTCCACCCTCTCGCGCACTCCTGGCGAAGCAGCCCGGTCGCCAGCGGGACCCTCGGCGAATGCCATTTTTGCGTTCGCTGGGGCGCGAACCTTCTGGTGGAGAAAGTATATGTACAGTTTAGAAGACTGACAATGAATTTGAGGTACCAGGGCGCTTAATGTGTCACCACGGCCCGGAAGGGCGGCAAGGCGGTGTGAACGAGCGGCGAAGCGTTTTAATCTTCAAGCCAACAACAGGTTGGGCGCCGGTGCGTAGCGCTGGCATCCCCGCCGGCGGATTCCCGCACATCCACAGACCCGCCGCCGGGACACGGCGCCACTGCCTGGCTGGGTATCCGGGCCGGCTTGCCAGGCGCGATACAATTTCCTGAATGGTCCAAGTGCTCATTGTCGATGACGAAGTTGGCATTCGCCAGTCGCTGGCGGGCGTGCTGGAAGACGAGGGCTACAACACCTGCGCCGTGGAGACGGGGGAAGCCTGCCTGCAATTGCTGGCCGAGCACCAGTTCGATGTCGTGCTGCTGGATATCTGGCTCCCCGGAATCGACGGCCTGGAGGTGCTGGAGCGCATCGGCGCCCAGGAGAATCCCCCGGAGATCGTGATGATCTCCGGGCACGGCAACATTGAAACCGCGGTCAGGGCCACCAAGCTTGGGGCCTTCGACTTTCTGGAGAAGCCGCTGTCGGCGGACCGCACCCTGATCGTGGTGAAGAACGCCGCCGAGGCGCGCAAGCTGCGCAGCGAGAACTACGACCTCAAGCGCCAGGTTTTTTCGGCCGGCGAGATCGTGGGCGACAGCATTCCGCTAAAGGCGCTGCGCCAGCAGATCGCCCTTATGGCGCCCACCAATGGCCGGGTCCTGATCTTCGGCGAATCGGGGACCGGCAAGGAACTGGTGGCCCGCGCCATTCACGCCCAGAGCCTGCGGCGGGACGAGATGTTCGTGGAGGTCAACTGCGCGGCCATTCTGGAGGACATGATCGAAAGCGAGCTGTTCGGCCACTGCAAGGGCGCCTTTCCCGGCGCCACGGCCGAGAAGGCCGGCAAGTTCCAGAAGGCCGACGGCGGCAGCTTGTTCCTCGACGAGGTCGGGGACATGAGCCTGAAGACCCAGAGCAAAGTGCTGCGCACCCTGGACGAAGGGCGGTTTGTTCCGGTGGGCCGGGAGGAGTCCGTCAAGGTGGATGCGCGCGTCATCGCCGCCACCAACAAGGACCTGGAAGATGAAATCACCAGGGGAAATTTTCGCGAGGACCTTTTCTACCGGCTGAACGTGATTCCCTTCTTCGTGCCTCCGCTGCGCGAGCGCAAGGAGGACATCCCCGTGCTGGCGCGCCACTTCCTGCACGAGTTCTCCGCCGCCTACAGCCGCCGCGACAAGGAGATTGGCGACGACGCCATAGAGGTCCTGGCCCGTTACTCCTGGCCGGGAAACGTGCGCGAGCTGCGCAACGTGATCGAGCGGCTGACGATCATGAACCCCACGGTCCACAAGATCGAGCGCAAGCACCTGCCGCCACTGGTCTACCGCGAGTTCTCGCGGCGCAGCATCGGAGAATTCTCCAGCCTGCACCAGGCGCGGGCGGCCTACGAACGCGACTACATTCTGAAAAAACTGGACGAGAACCACGGCAACATCAGCCGCACCGCCGACGCCCTGGGCCTGGAACGCAGCCACATGTACCGCAAAATGAAAGCCCTGGGAATCGCGGTGAAAGAATAAGTATCGATAGCGGTTTGAGACGTGCAGTAACTTGCATGTTCCAGTTGGGAACTCAAACTAACCTACCGTCGGGTGCCTCAGGTTTCGCGCCGCGTTGTTGCGGCGCTGACCTGGGGTCCTGTCCTAAGGTTCCAAAGTCTTAGGCCGAAATCAGCATGCAGGGTACACTACCGCGAGTAGTTCCTCGTCGTGGCAGATGCTCATGCCCAGGCCAGTTTGTGCTCCCGCAGCACTATTGCTCTTTTGCTTGCCGCTCGCCTGCCATCTGGCGCTGGCGCAGCAGAATCCCGCGCCGCAAGCGCCGGCCTCGCAGGCGAAGGCCGTGCCTGTCCATAAAGAAGAGGTCGTGGTCACCGGTACCTATGAGCCGGTGGCGATCAGCGACGTGGACCGCGACGTAACGGTGATCAATCTGCGGAAGTCACAAACGGGCTATTCGAGCCTGGTGGACGCCCTGCGCTCAGACCCGGCGCTGGACCTGCAACAGCGCGGTCCCGGCGGAGTGCAGGCCGACCTCTCGATCCGCGGCTCCAGCTTTGGCCAGACGCTGGTGCTCGTCAATGGACTGCGCATGAACGACGCGCAGACCGGGCACCATAATCTCGACCTGCCTCTGCCGCTGCCGTCGGTCGAGCGCATAGAGGTCCTGCATGGCAGCGGCTCGACCATGTACGGGTCAGACGCCATGGGCGGGGTGGTCAACTTCATCACCGCGCCGCCGCTGGCCACCGAGCTGCGCCTGGGCTCGGCGGCGGGCAACTTCGGCATCAACCAGCAGTATGGCAGCGCCGCGGTTGCCGCCCGGCGCTGGACCGAGCAGCTCTCTTTGAGCCGCGATTTTTCCAGCGGCTTCATGGCCGACCGCGATTACCGGCGCTTCACCGGCAGCTCGGAGACACATCTCGAAAGCAGGCTGGGAGCAACCACGCTGCTGCTGGCCGGCGGCGACAGTCCGTTCGGCGCCAACCAGTTCTATGGCCCGTTCAATTCGTGGGAGAGAACAAAAAGCTGGTTCACCGGCCTCTCGCAGGAACTGGGGGCGAATACGCTGCTGTCTTTCGGCTTTCGCCGGCATACGGACGTATTCGAACTGTTTCGCACGGACCCGGCGTTCTATACCAATAATCATCTTACCGATAGCTGGCAGCTCGCCCTCCGGCGCCACAATAACCTGGGCAAGAAACTCAACCTGTTCTACGGCGCGGAGGCCTTTCGCGACAGCATCGACAGCACGAACTATTCCGGCGCCGGGCTGACGCCGGCGCTGGGCAGCCACGCGCGCAATCGAGGCGGAATCTACGCGGCGCTCGAGTGGAGGCCGCGCGAGCGGCTGACGCTTTCCGCCGGCGCGCGGGAGGAGTACTACAGCGGCGGGCACGGCGTCTTTACCCCGACCATTTCCGCCGGGTATCGGCTGACCAATGCGCTGAGGCTGCGCGGGTCAGTGGCCAGCGCCTTCCGCTTGCCAACCTATACGGACCTTTATTACAACGATCCCGCCACGCAGGGGAACCCGAACCTGCAGCCGGAAACGGCGTGGAACTACGAAGGCGGTGTCGAATGGACGGCGTCGCGCCGGATCACGGTCTCCGCCACCGCCTTCTACCGCCATGAGTCGAGCGACATCGATTACGTCGAGGTGCCGAACGGAACCGCGACTACAACGCCGCTGAACTCGATTCCGGTGCCGCTGCGTTGCACCGTGCCCAATCAGGCCGGATGCTTCTACCAGGCGCGCAATCTCAATACCTTCAGCTTCAGCGGCGTTGAAGCCAGCTTGCGGCTGCATTTGACCGCCAACCACGAAGTCTGGCTCGCCTACACTGCGCTGCATGGCGCGCAGCAGGCGCTGAACGGTTTTCTCAGCCGCTATCTGTTCAATTATCCGGTGAACAGCGCTGCCTTTGAGTGGCGCGCGCGGCTGCCTGGCGCGTTCCAGTTGCGCACGCGGGTGGCGGCCATCGAGCGCTACCAGAACGATGCCTACGCGCTCTGGGACCTGGCGCTGAGCAGGAGATTCAGGCAGGTGCGCCCGTATCTGCT
>JBEKQR010000124.1:0-10494 GCA_049519515.1 Candidatus Korobacteraceae bacterium | reverse complement strand
GCGTGCCGCCGAGCAGCATGAGCAGCGCATGGGCGAGTGGCGGAATCAACCACAGGGCGAGCCTCTGCTTCAGGCTGAATCTCGGCACTTCGAGAGGCGATTCCGCGTCGTGTTCCGTCGAGGGCGGCACGGCCCGATTGTAAAACAGGGATCAGAAAATAGGGATTAGGGATTAGGGTACAGCTCAGGAACAGGCGCAAGGAGTGTCCGCAAGCGCAGTTCCCTATTTCCTACCCCCTAATCCCTGCCACCTTTATTCGCTCCAGCGCTTGAAGACCAGGGAGCCGTTGGTTCCCCCGAAACCGAAGGAGTTGGTGAGCGCGTAGTCGAGGGACGTCTTGCGCGCCCCTTTCGAGACAAAGTCCATGCCCTCGGTTTCCGGCGCCTGGTTGTCGAGATTGATGGTGGGCGGCAACTCCTGTTTGCAGAGCGTCAGGACGGTAATGCCGGCTTCCAATCCGCCCGCTCCGCCCAGCAGGTGTCCGGTCATGGACTTGGTGGAGCTGACTGGCACGTTACGCTCGCCGAAGCAGCGGCGAATGGCGCGGGCCTCGAGAATGTCCCCGAGGGGGGTGGAGGTGCCGTGCGCGTTGACGTAACCGATATCGGAAGGATTGATGCGGGCATCGCACAGGGCGTTCATCATTACGCGATAGCCGCCTTCGCCGTCTTCGGAAGGCTGGGTGATGTGGTAAGCGTCGGCGCTCATGCCATAGCCCACCAGCTCGGCCAGGATGGGCGCGTCGCGGCGGCGGGCGTGCTCCAACTCCTCCAGCACCAGGATGCCCGAGCCCTCGCCGATGACGAAGCCGTCGCGGTCCTTGTCCCAGGGACGGCTGGCGCGTTCCGGCTCGTCATTGCGCGTGGACAGCGCGCGCATGGCCGCGAATCCGCCCACGCCCATCGGGGTGATGGCCGATTCCGCGCCGCCGGCGATCATCACGTCAGCCGCGTCGCGCTGGATGATCTTGAAGGCATCGCCGATGGAATGAGAGCTGGTGGTGCAGGCGGTCGCCGTGGCTTCGTTTGGCCCCTTGGCTCCATAGCGGATGCTGACATGGCCGGCCGCCAGGTTGATGATGGCGGCGGGAATGAAGAATGGGGAGATCTTGCGCGGGCCGCCTTCCAGCAGCGCCCGGTGCTCGCGCTCGATCACGTCAAAGCCGCCGATGCCGGAGCCGATGTGCACGCCGATACGGTGCGCCTCTTCCGGCGTGACCTTCAGGCCCGAGACCTTCATTGCCTCATCCGTTGCCGCCAGGCAAATGTGGATGAAGCGGGCCATCTTCTTCAGCTCTTTTTTTTCGATGAAATTCAGCGGGTCAAAATTCTTGACCTCGGCGGCGATCTGGCAGGCAAACTGGGAGGCGTCGAAGTAAGTGATCTTGCCCACCCCGCTCTTGCCGGCGATCAGGTTTGCCCACACTTCCCCTGACGTATTGCCCACGCCACAGATCAGTCCGATCCCGGTAACTACGACTCGGCGGTTCACCTACTTGCCTTTCGCGTGCTGCCCGATGTAATCGATGGCATCCTTGACGGTGCGGATCTTCTCCGCGTCCTCGTCGGGTATCTCCATGTCGAAGGCCTCCTCGAAGGCCATGACCAGTTCTACCGTGTCCAGAGAGTCGGCGCCCAGATCATCCACGAACGAAGCACTCGGGGTGACCTCGCCCTCTTCGACGCCAAGCTGCTCCACAATGATCTGCTTTACTTTTTCGTCAATCGAAGCCATCGTAAGCTTCTCTCCTTGTCCATTGGATTTGGCAACTGCAAATCCTAAAGCTGCCCTGGCGCCAGGCGCGCGACTGAGCCGCTTGCCAAAGTAGTGGCTCGCGCCGCTCGGGCGCTGAAATAACCCGGCTCCCCGACAGATGCCGGTTGCGCAAAGCGCGTCTTTCCATCGTACTTTACGCCGGGCACAGCTCCCGCCAACCCTCTTTGGCGCGCGACCGAAACGGGCAGCCAGTGTCTACTTCTTCACCTGCGCATGTTTGGCGATATAGTCGATTGCCTCTTGAACGGTACGAATCTTTTCGGCGTCCTCGTCGGGAATCTCGATATCGAAGGCCTCTTCAAAGGCCATCACCAGTTCGACGATGTCGAGCGAGTCGGCCCCCAGGTCGTCCACGAAAGAGGCACTGGCGGTTACCTCGGCTTCATCTACGCCCAACTGCTCAACGATGATCTGCTTTATTCTTTCGTCTGTCGATGCCATTCAGCAGCGCCTCCTCGGCGATGAACTTTGAAACTTGTCAGCCCGTCCACTCTAATCCAATAATGCAATAGCGGCGTCTGCCTGGACCTGGCGAAGCCCACCGGCTGCGCCTGGCTGAAGCTGCCGACCCGAAGTCTCCGATGTATCCACTCCCGCAAACAACGTTGTCACGATTTCCGGGCAGCGCAGCGGGCTGCCAGCACACGCCAGGGTTGCGTTCCTGGGCACCCGACAGGCTATCCCGAAATCACACGACTCCGCGGTTCGTCTTGGGCAGGCTGGCTGACTCCAGTCCTTCATCCTACCCGCTCTACAAGCCGGGGGTCAACGACTTCGGAGCTGCCGGCCGTAGTGGGTCAATTTGGATTGAATTTCCATAAAATCGGTGCCTTACCCCGAGACCCCGCCAGACGCGTTATTTGTCTGCCGGGGTAGAAGACCGGGGTCCCCGGCGCCCTTTTAGAACCGGCTGTGAGACAAGCCATAGTGTACCCGCTGGTTCCCCCTTTGTGGGCCGCCGGGGCTCCTGTATATCCTGAAAGCATGCGAGCCGTGGTACAGCGGGTAAGCCGCGCCCGCGTGGTGGTGGCCAATCAGACCGTGGGCGAGATCGGCAGCGGGCTGCTGGTGCTGCTCGGCGTGGCCGCCGACGACAGCGAGGCCGACGCCGAATACCTGGCCGAGAAGGTCTGCACGCTGCGCATCTTCGAAGATCCCGAGGGCAAGATGAACCTCGATGTCGTCCAGGCCGGCGGCGCCATTCTGGCAGTTTCGCAGTTCACGCTCTACGGCGACGTTCGCCGCGGACGCCGCCCCTCGTTTGACGCCGCCGCCCGCCCCGAGCGGGCGCGCGAGCTCTACGAATCATTTGTGGAAAGGGTGCGGCAGCGCGGCCTGCGCTGCGAAACCGGGCGGTTCCAGGCCGAGATGCAGGTGGAACTCGTCAACCAGGGCCCGGTCACCATCCTGCTGGACTCGCGCAAGCAGTTCTGATTCGTTACTGGTTCTCAGCTATTCGTTCTTAATTATTCATTCTTCGTCATTCGTTTGTTGATAATTGGTTCCGTGCCCCACATCTGCTGAAGTTGGCAGATGTGGGTTTTTAGCGGGTTCAATACAATCAATCCGTGAACCTTGACGACACCATCGTTGCCATTTCCACCCCGCCGGGACGTGGCGGGCTGGGCGTGGTGCGGCTCTCCGGGCCGGAGGCAAAGGCGATTGCTGCGCCCATGCTGCGGCTGGGCGGCGGGCGCCAGCTCTCTGCCATGGAACCGGGGCGGGCGCAGTTCGGCGTGCTGGTCGAGCCGGACTCGGGCGAGCGCCTCGACGAGGTGGTCGTCACCTATTTTGCCAAGCCGCATTCCTACACCACGGACGATGTCATAGAAATCTCCTGCCACGGCTCGCCGGTGGTGTTGCGGCACGCGGTCGAGCTCGCCATGGCCGCGGGCGCCCGGCTGGCCGAACCCGGCGAGTTCACCATGCGCGCATTCTTGAATGGCCGCATCGACCTGACGCAGGCCGAGGCAGTGCGCGACCTGATCGAGTCGCAGACGCTTTACCAGGCCAAGGTTGCCGCCCAGCAGCTCGAAGGCGCCCTGTCGCACCGGCTGCAACCGATCAAGCAGAAGCTGGTGGAGCTGATCGCGCTGATGGAGGCCGGCATAGACTTTGCCGATGACGATGTCGCGGTGATGCCGGGCGAGCAGATAGCGGCGCGCCTGGCGGAGGTCCGCGAACCCCTCGGCAGGCTGGCCGAAAGCTTCGCCTATGGCAAGATCGTGCACGAAGGGCTGACGCTGGCCATCGTGGGGCCTCCGAACGTCGGCAAGTCAAGCCTGTTCAACCGGCTGGTGGAGCGCGAGCGGGCCATCGTGACCGCTACTCCGGGGACCACGCGCGACCTGGTGACGGAAACCGTCGCCATCGGCGGCATTCCGGTGCGGCTGGTGGACACGGCCGGCATTCGCCAGGCGCTGGACGAGGCCGAGAGCATCGGCGTCCGCAAGTCGATGGAAGCCCTGGCCGACGCCGACCTCGTGCTGGTGGTGCTCGACGCCTCACAGTTCAGACCCGGGGCGACCGCCGCATCCACAGGCGACCGCTTGCCGCTGGACGGCGCCGCCGGGGTCCCCGGCAAACCCGCTTTTGGCTTGCTGGGATGGAACGACCGCGAGCTGCTGAAGCTGGTGGCGGGCCGCAGCGCAATGCTGGTGCTCAACAAGTGCGACCTGTGCAGCGTCCCGCCGGCTACGTTTGCGCCGCTATGCAGCGGCGGCACCGGCAGCACAAGGGCGTCGGTGACCGGCGATGACGTGGAGACGCCATTTCCCGCACTCGTGGTAAGACGAACCTCGGCACTCACCGGAGAGGGCATCGCCGAGCTGAAGGATGAAATCCTGCGCCGCATTCACGGCGAGCACTGTCCGCAACCGGAAACGGGCATGCTGACCAACCTGCGCCAGCGCGAGCAGGTGACGCGCGCCATCTCCGCCCTGGACGCGGCCGCTGCCTCGGCGGCCACGAACACCCCGCACGAGATGATCCTGCTCGACCTCTACAACGCCCTGCGCGCCCTGGACGAAATCACAGGCGTCACCACGGCAGACGACATCCTCGACCTGATCTTCAGCACCTTCTGCATCGGCAAATAGGGCGGATATTTCGCAGACACGGAATTGCGGAGACGCCGTGAGAGTAGTTACGGCCAGCGGTAAAATGAATTGACAACTGTACGCTAAAAGCGTACGATATGATTTGTATACGCCATTAGCGTAGATTTAGTACAACATGGAATTCATAGAAGCGCCGGCGTTTACCCGTCAGCTCTCGGAATATCTCGACTCTGACGAATACAGGCTACTGCAGAATGCGCTGGCGGAAAATCCCGATCTCGGCGAGCTGATGCCTGGCACGGGAGGATTTCGCAAGCTCCGTTGGGCAGATGCGAGACGAGGCAAGGGACGCAGAAGCGGGTTGCGAATTATTTATTTTCATTTCTTGTCCGACCATCAGGTTTGGCTGATGACGCTATACGGCAAGGATGAGGCCGAAGATCTAACGCAGCCGCAAAAGAAACTGCTGAAGGCTGCGCTGGTGGCAGAGTTGAAAGCGCGTGAACGAGAGCGAACAGGGCGTAGAGCTATCCGAAAAAGGAGGTCGCGGTAATGGCAAAGCGAAGGATCTTTGACGAACTCATGGAAGGCGTGGCTGCAATGAAGAGCCATCGGCAGGGAAAGCTCACGCTCCGCGGCTATAATGTCACCCCTGCTCCGCTCCCTATA
Source organism: Candidatus Korobacteraceae bacterium (assembly GCA_049519515.1). Classification (GTDB taxonomy): domain Bacteria; phylum Acidobacteriota; class Terriglobia; order Terriglobales; family Acidobacteriaceae; genus CAWBRT01. The sequence goes on along the minus strand of JBEKQR010000124.1, from coordinate 4,989 downwards.
GTTGACTCCAAATTGATAAGAGACACGAGGGAAAGCCTGCAATATTCCCGTGCTGTCTTTGCCAGGAAGCTGCACATCAATGAGCGCACGCTGGAAAAATGGGAGCAGGGGCGAGCGAAGCCAAACCCTCAAGCGGCCGCTCTCGTTTTGCTTGTCCGCAAATATCCGGACACCCTCAAGCGGCTTGAACGCCTGGCCGCCGGTTAGTATTCAGAACAGCGAATCGGAGACGGTCTTCAAAAACGCTTGTAACGTTACCTCGGTAATCGCGAACTGCCTTGGAAATCACTTGTCGCCTGCGGCCCCGCGGACGAAAATGTGTGTGCCAACTGGCTCGTGGAACGGTCGAACGTATGAAGCGCCTGGTGCTGGCAGTGGTTATCGCCGTACTCCTTTTGGTGATGGTTGCTCCGGAAGTTGCGAAGACTTATGCGCAAGAACTCGGCTGGTTGAAGTTTTTCACCTCCGGATCATTCGGCGCCACCTTGGCGGACAAGCTCGGCGGCGTGCGTGAGCTGCTTTCTGGCGAAAAGCACGGTGCGGCGATGACGGGCGAAATCTCGCCGGGCAGTTCCGGCGGAGCTTCTTCGGGAATGCCAAGCGCGCCTGCCGCCGCCAGCTCGAGCCAACGGCACGAGTTGACGGACTGGGAGAAGGCTCACCCGCGCGGCGGCAAGCTTCAACACGGCAACAGCCAGGCAGTCGACAAAGCGGCCACGGTGGTTCTTGTGCGCACCGTACCGTCAGCCCCTGGTTACCCTCCGGCGCCGGAGGCTTCGCACCCGCCAACTCTAAGCGCCAATACGGTCGTCATTTCGGGTGAGTTGGTTGACCCAGTCAGCGACTCGGTGGCCGATGCCGCCCGGCGCTATCGCCGAAAAGCGCAGCCCCAGCCGGGACAAGCGCCGGCGCGATAGCCAAAGCCGCCAGGATTGCGGCCCAACCCGGAATTCGTCAGAATTCCTGCATAATCTTCATATGCCGAGCCTGTCGCTGTACTTCGTTTTTCTCGGGGCGGCCTTTGTCTTGCTGATCACTCCCGGGCCCGCGGTTCTCTACATAGTGGCTCGCAGCATCGACCAGGGACGGCTTGCCGGATTGGTTTCCTGCCTGGGGATCACGGTTGGCACGCTCATACACGTTACCGCCGCCGCGCTTGGCCTCTCGGCCCTGCTGATGTCGTCGCCGGCGGCCATTCACGTCATCAGGTTTCTGGGCGCGGCATACCTCGTTTACCTGGGCATAAGCAGGTTTCGCGCCGGCGACCATTTGGATCGGAACCAGTTCAAAGCCCCGCAGAGCCTGGCGGCCATCTTTCGCCAGGGCGTGGTTGTGAACCTGTTCAACCCCAAGACGATCCTGTTTCTCTTCGCCTTTCTGCCGCAGTTTGTCAGGCTGGAGAACGGACCGGTCGGCCGGCAGGTATTCTTCCTCGGCTGCTCGCTGGTGCTCATGGGCATGGTGACCGACAGTTGCTGGGCACTGCTGGCGGGCTCTATGGCAAAGCTCTTCAGCGGCCATGCCGGCTTCGCGCGCGTCCAGCGCTACACGGCGGGAACCGTTTACCTGGCGCTCGGACTGGCGACCGCTTTGAGCAGTTTGTAGGGCAATACTTTTTAGAGTAATACTACGGTTGCTGTATGCGGGTCGAAGCACCGGGCTTTTAGCCCGGTGAATGAGCCAGCTTAAAGATTGGGGCTTTACAGCGTGCGTGAAAACCTCGCGCACGAGAGGAAACTGGAACAAGGACAGTGAGCGCCGCGTAGCGACGATGCTGCGGGGTCCCCAGGAAACGCCGCTTTTCTTCGTTAAAGAACTGCCTTACTCGATGAACATGCAGTCGCCGTAGGAGAAGAACCTGTAGCGCTGCTCGACCGCGTGCCTATAGGCGCGCAGAATCAGATCGCGCCCCGCGAAGGCCGACACCAGCATCAGCAGGGTTGATTTCGGCAGGTGGAAATTGGTCAGCATGGCCGAAACCACGCGAAAGTCAAATCCGGGATAAATAAAAATATCGGCTTCCCCTATTTGCGGTTCGAGGCGGCCATCGGCGCGCCGGCCGGCGGCGTATTCCAGGGTGCGCACGGTGGTGGTGCCTACGGCCACGATCCGCCGCCCTTCGCGCCGCGCCTGCTCGATGCGCCCGGCGGCGGTGGCGGGAATCTCGTAGTGCTCGCTGTGCATACGGTGGCGCTCGACGGTTTCGCTGCGCACCGGCTGGAAGGTTCCCAGGCCGACGTGCAGCGTGATCTCGGCCAATTCCACGCCGCGCGCCTCGAGCTCGCCGAGAAACTCCGGGGTAAAGTGCAGGCCGGCGGTGGGCGCGGCCACCGAGCCCGGCATTTTTGCGTACACGGTCTGGTAGCGCTCGCGGTCCTCGGCACGATCGGGGCGGTCGATGTAGGGCGGCAGCGGCACATGGCCGAGCATCTCCAGCCGCGCAAAGAAATTCTCCACCGCAGCGAAGCGCACGGTGCGTTCGCCAAATGTTCCCCTGGAAATCACCTCGGCCTGCAGTTGCGCCTCGCCTTCGCCGAAGGTGATCACCTCGCCCAGACCGATCTTGCGCCCCGGGTGCACCAGCGCCTGCCAGGTCTGCGGTTCGGAGGCGAGCTGCCGGGTCAGCAGCACTTCCACCCGGCCACGCAAAAACTCCCTCATGGCCGGATTGCGCGGACTGAGAGCTTGCGCCCGGCTCCCCGAGCGGTGGCCGAAGAGGCGGGCCGGAAGCACGCGCGAGTTGTTGGTCACCAGCAGGTCTCCGGGACGCAGCAGGCGCGGCAGATCGCAGAAGGCGGCGTCCTGGAAGCGTCCGGCAGCCCGCAACAGGTGCAGCATGCGGGCCGCGGCGCGGTCGGCAAGCGGTTGCTGCGCGATCAGTTCGCGCGGAAGGTCGAAATCAAAGTCGGCAATCAACACAGGCCGATTATAGGGGTTAGGGATCAGGGAGTAGGGAGTAGGAATAGCTTGGACATTGGAACGGGGCAGCAACGCCACTCCCTATTCCCTGTTCTACCTGAACCACAGGCTCCAGATGACATCGACCGCCGTGTGTGTCATGGCGGAGGTCAGTATCTTTCTCTCGGACCGCCAGGCGCGGCCGTAGAAGATGCCGGCAATCGTCGCCAGCAGCACGTAGCGCCAGTTGAAAGCCGCTCCTTTGTGAAAGTGCGAGAGGCCGAACAGTACCGAAGCCAGAAGTAGCGCCCCGCTGCGGCCGATGCGTCTTTCCAGCAGGTTCTGCAATATTCCGCGAAAGAACAGCTCTTCCGGCACAGCGGTCAGCAGAAAGGTGACGAGAACGGCAGCCGCGGCCGTCGCCAGCGATGGCCATCGCGGCTGGAAGGCTATGAACTTGAGCGTCAATCCCAGTCCAATGCCGAAGGGGGTAAAGTAAAGCAACTCGCGCAGGGCGATGGGCACGGTGCGCCGGCTGAACGCAAACGAATACCCCATTCCCCTGATTCCACGCACCACCAGATAGAGATAGAGCGCCACGCCGGCCAGGTAGATTTTGGGCAGGCTGCCCAGGCCGCGGTAGGGCCAGGCGGGGCTCAGCACCTGCAGTTCAAGCATCAAGGCGAGCGCCAGCAGGACGATGGCGTCGCGCCAGCCAAAGCGCGGCTCGGCCGCCCAATCCACCATGAGGGCGGAAAGCACAACCGGAAAGACAGCCATGAGCAGCGCCAGCGGCCACTCGAATTGATGGCGCGGAATGGAGAACACCAGGTACGGAATACAGGCCAACACAGCCAGGGCAGTTCTTGCCTGACGGCTGGCGAGCCGCGCGCGAATCCATTGGGCTGGGCTTTGGACTCCCGCGGGAGTTTGCTTTCGCGGCCAGGCAAAGGCAAAAAACCACAGCGGGGCAAGCAGCAGGGCGAAGCAAACTAAGCCGGACGCCAGGTGTCCTCCCAAGGCGCCGGCCAGTTGGAAATGTTGGACCGCTCCCCAGAAGGCGGCCAGCAGGCAGGCAAAAATGGCTGCGGGCGCAAGCTGACAAATGCTCTCCCGCAGCCGCTTAGCCGATTTCGCCATGGATGGATTCTTGCGCCTCAGCTTCGGTCTCGTCATGCTCCGCCGGAGAGAGTTTATCCCGAAACAGAATGCGCAGCAGCGGTGGCGGGAGCACGGTAGTGACGGCGGTCATCATGATCACCAGGGCGTAGCCGCGCTGGGAGATCATGTTCATCTGCAGCCCGACGAGGGCAACGATCAGTGCGACCTCTCCCCGTGGTGTCATGCCGACTCCGGCGCGCAGGATCGTCTTCCAGTCCTCGCGCAGCAGCGGCAGGCCACAGCCGATCACCTTGGTGACCAGAGCCAGCAGCGAGAGGGCCGCGCCCAGCAGCAGCACTTCGCGGGAGAAGATCGACAGCTCCAGCCGCGCGCCCATGGTGAAGAAAAAAAAGGGCGAGAGGAACTGGTTGATGGCCTGGGCGCGGGGTTCCAGGTTCCATTCCGGAGAGTAGTCGGCGAAGGCGAGGCCGGCAAAAAAGGCGCCGATGATGGCTGCCATGCCGATCTTGGTTGCCACTACCGACAGTCCAAGGCAGATGGCCAGGGCCAGGATGAGCGGCGCATCGTGGGTCTGCATGCGCTGCAAGCCCGGCCGTATGCGGCGCACCAGTCGCGGGCCCAGGAAAACCATGAATACGGCAAAGCCAACCGCTTCCCCGGAAACCAGGCCGAAATGGAGCCACTGGATGCCGTGGCCGGTGCTGATGCTGACCACTATGCCCAGCAGCACCATGCCCAGCATGTCGTCAAAGACAGCGGCCCCCAGGATGATGCGCGAGACGCGCAATTTCAGCACCTTGAGATCGCGCAAGACACGGGCGGTGATGCCGACGCTGGTGGCAACCATGGCGGCGGCGACAAACGTCGCTTCGTGCACCGGCGCGCCGTCAGCCCGCAGGAACCAGAAACCGGCAGTGAATGGGAGAATGACTCCTCCGAGCGCCACCCACAGCGACAGTCGCCCTACGC
>JBEKQR010000123.1:0-10518 GCA_049519515.1 Candidatus Korobacteraceae bacterium | reverse complement strand
TTTGACAAAGACGATGCCCGCTTCCTCTTTGGTGCCAACCCCGCCGTAGGAGAAGACCAGTTCCACGTCCTCGGTCCGGCTTGGGTTGGCGACGCCGTGAATTACGCCTTCCGGAGCGTAAACGAAGGTGCCGGTGGGGCACACGATCTTCTTCGCCTCCGGCCCGAGCAACAGCACCATGGGACCGCGGACGATGTACATGGAGGCTTCCGCGTACATGTGCAGATGGCGCTCGTTGCAAGTGTGCGGAGGGATGATCGTCCTTCCCATGCAAATTCGCCGGGAGCCCACTACATTCTTGTCGATGCCGAAATTAATCTTTAAGCCTTTTTCGTACCTGGTGTCGGTCACCACCTCTGACCAGTGGCCCGTTCTGGGCTCTTGCTTTATCAACTCTGGAATCTCGTTGACGCTGACATAATCGCCATGCTTTACCATGCTTGCTCCCCTTCTGAGTGCCCGTAGTTTGAATGCAGTTTGTATACGCCGAATACCGGCCGGGTCGATCAACCGCAGGCGCAGCCACAGCACCCTTCCTCGGTCATGTAGACGTGCGCAGGCCGGGTATGTTGCCGAACGAGAATTGATGCGGCCGGTTCTCGCTCACTGTAGCGCACGCACCATCGCGGAAGCAAGCGCTTTACTGGCGCCGGATAAGAGCGTAGCCATGGTCTGGCTGGAGTTTGCCACTCTAACCCAGGCCGGGGCGAATCAAGAGTTTTCGCGACGATTTCGCGACGGGGCAAGCCGGAGCTCGCCCGCAACTCTGACTTGTTCCCACTCGATGTTGTGATTTCCCTCGATTTAAGGCCTATGCCCTAGCACAATAACCCCAAATCTTTCCGACTTGTAACGCGCCACCGAGTTCGACTTGCGCTCTCACGTTCATCTTGTATAGTAGTATGTTTGTATGCTCACCGCTGGCGCCTGAGAGGCGGAGCTGCGCGCATTTCCGCCGCGCCTTGGCTTCAGATCGCATTGGCAGGAACAGAAAATCGGGTCCCCGGCAGGCACCGCATTCACGCTTGCCGGGTGGCATTCACAAGTTCCTAACAGGGAACGGAAATACAACTACCAACTCCAGAGAGGACGTTCATAAACATGACAACTACCATTGCTAAGCCCGGCGAGGTATCGCCCCGCAAGATGGACACAAGTTTTATCGGCAAACCGCACCATTGGGACCCGCGGCGACTCTACAGCCAGACGGCTTGCGACTGGCAGCAGCGTGTCGACTTCGAGCGGTTGCGCAACGATCGCCTGGCGCGCCTGCGCGAACAGATGAACAAATTCGACCTGGGCGCTCTGGTGTTGTTCGCCGGCGCCAACGTCCGTTATGCCACCGGCTCTTACCAGGGCAATTGGAAATACAACATCAACATCCGTTATGTCGTGCTGCCGCAGGGCGGCGAGCCGGTGCTGTTTGAGACCGCCGGCAGCGACCTGCACTGCGGCGAGATCGACCTGCCCTGGCTGCAGGAAAAGATTCGCCCGGCCATCACCTGGCAGTGGGCCGAGGGCGCCGTTCCCTACATGGCCGACCGCATGGTCGAGAGCATTCAGGAAGTGCTCTCCGCCCACGGCGTGCAGAAGGAAAAAATCGGCGTCGATAACATCGACATGAAGTCTCTGGCGGCCTTCCAGAAGGCCAAGCTGAACATCGTCGATGGCTGGGCTCCGGTTTCCGCCGCCCGCGTCGTCAAGACCGTCGATGAGATCGAGCTGCTCAAGCAGGCTTCCGCCATCGGCGACGCCGCCATGTGGAAGATCAAGTATGAGTGGCTGAAGCCCGGCGTGCGCGAGCGCGAGATCGAAGCCAAGGTGCACGAGTTCATGCTCGAGCGCGGCTGCGAGATCATCTACGACATCATCGTGGCCTCCGGCGGCAACACCAGCCCGTACCGCCGCTGGGCGACCGACAAGATGATCCGCCAGGGCGACCTGGTCATCGTCGACATCAACGCCGTCGGCCCCTCTGGCTACTACATCGACTTCGTGCGCTGCTTCAAGTGCGCGGCCAAGATGACCCAGAAGGAGATCGACCTCTATCGCGAAGTCTACGACTCCATGTATGCCGGCATTGCCAAGCTGCGTCCGGGCAACACCAGCGCCGATGTCGCCGCCGCCTTCCCCGAGTACGACGACGACAAATACGGCACGGTGACCTTGCAGCAGTTCGCTCACAGCATCGGCATCACCCTGTATGAAGGCATGTGGATTTCGCGCGCCTACTCGCTGAAGTATCCTGCTGAAATCAAGGAGAACATGTACTTCGCCGTCGAGACCTTCGCCGGGCATGCGAAACTCCAGCAGACTACTCGCCTGGAGGAGAACGTGCTGGTGACCGCCGAGGGCCCGGTCGTGTTCACCCTGATGGAGCACATGGAAGAGGCGATGAAACGGTAGTTGCCTCGGAGGGTCCCCGGCAATGGCCGTTTTGCCATTGCTTGGCAGGGTAACGCCAGAGCTTCATCACGGCGGCGGAAAATTTGGCGGAGGTATCCCGGAAAGCCGCGGAGCCTCCGCCATTGTTTCAGAAGGGCTTATTTTCAGCCCTCCGGGGAGGGACGACATGAAAGCAATGTTATTGCAGGGTCCGCGCGAGCTGCGGCTGGGTGATGTCGAAAAGCCCGCGGCCAGCGGCGACAAGGTCCTGGTGCAGATAACCCACAGCGCCATCTGTGGCACCGACCTGAAGATCTTCGAGGGCGAGATTCCCGTCGCCTACCCGCGCATCATGGGCCACGAGATGTGCGGCGAGGTGATTGCGGGCGGGGACGGCACTCTTCGCCCCGGCACCCGGGTCATGGTGGACCCGAGCGACTACTGCGGCGTCTGCCCCGTTTGCTATTCCGGCAGAACCAGCATCTGCCCCAATGGAGTTCTTCTGGGACGCGACCGCAACGGCGGCTTTGCCGAGTACATGGCGGTTCCCCAGCGCTTTCTCTTTCCCATCCCCGATTCGATCGATTACGAAACGGCCCCGTCGATTCAGGTGGCTACCACCTGCCTGCATTCGCAGCGCACGCTCAACATCTTTCCCGGCCAGACGGTGGTGGTGATGGGGCTGGGAGTCAGCGGCCAGATCCACGCGCAGATGGCCAAGGCGCGCGGGGCTACGGTTATCGGGGTGACGCGCAGCGCCTGGAAACGGCAGATGGCGGAGAAGCTGGGCTGCGATCTCACCTTGGCCAGCGGCCCGGAGGCTGAACGCGGCGTTTTGGAAGCTACCCACGGACTGGGCGCCGACATCGTCATCGAATCCACGGGGAAACTGGTGGCGCTGGCCAGTTCGATCAAGATGGCGCGGCGCGGTGGAGCGCTGCTTTGTTTCGGCATCATCACCCAAAAAGAAGGCGCGCTGCCTTTCTACGACCTTTATTTCAAGGAGCTGACGGTCACCAACGCGCGCGCCGCCAAGAGCGAAGATTTCCCGGCCACTATTGAAATGGTGGCCAAGGGACATTTGAACCTGAAAGCGCTGGTGACTCACAAAATGCCGCTGCCGGAGTTGGCGCCGGCCATCAAGATGCTGGAAGCCGACATCGACGGGCGCATGAAGGTGATTATCGACCATACGAATTAAAGCAGGGGTTAGGGATTAGGGAATAGGGGTTTGAGCAAGCCGGGTTCCCCAATCCCTGACCCCTAATTCCTAACCCCTGTTTCTACCGCTCAGCGACACCCACGTTCCCGAGCAGATCAGCACGATGCTGACGGTTACCGTGGCAGTGATCCGCTCGTCGGTGAAGATGGCGCTGGTGATCACGCCCACGATCGGGGTGAGGGCCGCCATCTGGCTGGCGCGCCAAGCCGGCATCACCGCCAGGGCTTTCGCCCAAAACCACCAGCACAGGGCGGTGGCGCCGATCCAGGCCCAGAACAGCGCGAACAGGACGATCCAACTCCACTCGATGCGGCTATGACGCCCGAATAACAGGCCCACCACGGAGGTGAGGACGGCGCTCCATACCACCTGCCACCAGGTCTGTGTCCAAAACGAGGTGGTCCAACTGCGCCGCCGGTAGAGGCAGGCCCCCAGGGCCCAGGAGAAGCCGGCCGCCAGACCTATGCCGTTGCCCATCCATACCTGCCGGTCGTGCCAGTTGAGCATCATGGGATTGACGAACAGGAACATGCCGCCAAAGCCGACCACTCCGCCCAGAATGGCCCGCCAGCCGAGGCGTTCGCGGTTCACCAGCCAGGAGAGCGGCAGCGCCCAAAGCTGCAGGCTGTAGAGAAGAACGACGGCGCGGCCGGCGCCCACGTAGTAGAGAGCCAGAGTCGAGAGAAGCTGGCTGCCGCCGATCTGCACCGCTCCCACCACGCCCAGCGGCAGCCGTTCGCCGGCGGCGGGCAGCAGGCGGCTGCGCATCGCCAGCGTCAGGCCGGCCATGATGACAACGGCGCCGGCAAAGCGGACAGCGGCAAAGTTCACCGGCGAGATACTGCGCAAGGCGGGCTTGGTGATCGTCCAGCCAATGCCCCAGATCAGCACCATGGCAAGCAGTTGCAGATAGATGTTGTATGGGACTCGCTGCGGCTTGGCGATCGGGGTGGACTGGGCCGTGCCGCTTGGATTCGTGGTTGAGCCGGTCAAGGAATCACTCTGTTCTTCAGTGTAGTGCGTCGCAAATGGCGAACATTATGGGCATTCCTGTTTTGAAAGGGCGCGGCTTCAGCCCGCCATGTGCCGGGCGTTATTTTCAGCCGCTTTAGCGGCTGAGCGCCGGTTACCCTCAGCGGCTAACAAGAATGTCTTATCAAGCACGAGAAGCTAACTTGCCCGCTTGGCTCAACGCGGTTATGCACGGCGGCTAAAGCCGCATCTAGTTTGCGCCCTGATTCCCGCGCCTAAACGGGCTGCGGAAAAATCTCTGTATCTACCCGAGAGCAGATCCCTCGCGGGCTGAAGCCCGCTCGGGATATTGAAAATAAAGGGGCCGTTACGGCGCGGCTGAAGCCGCGCCCCTTCAAAACGATGGAGCATCCGACTTTTTCCGCAGCCTGTAAAGGCGCGGGCTTCCACACGCAGCTCAGAGATGCTGAACCCCGAGCCGGTCCGCCAGCTCATCCAGAGCCCGGCGCAGTTCGCGGCCCACAGGCACTCCTTTGGCCGTGCGCTCGAGGTGGATTCGCTCCGACTGCTCGCCCGGAAGCCTGATTTCCTCCACTCCGGGCAGCTTGGGCGACGATTTCATCTGCTCCCAAATCTCGTCTACCGCCTGCTTGAACTCGCGCACGTCCGCGAATGCGGCGATGTTGAGCGCCATAATCGCGTGCCCGGTGTTGGTGAAGGACTTTGAGTCGGCGTTGAAGTCCACGACGTTGCGGCCAAAGGCGGCGCCGTTCAAGGTCCCGGCCAGCAGGCCGAACATCAGCGCCAGGCCATAGCCCTTGGGGCCGCCGATGGGCAGCAGAAATCCCTCGCCGGCGCGCTTCGGGTCGGTCAAGGACTCGCCTTTGCGCGTCATCATCCAGCCCTCCGGCATCATTTCTCCGCGCTGGGCCTTCACTTTCACCTTTCCGTAAGCGGCGTTGGTGGTCGCCATGTCGAGAACCACCGCCGGCCGCCGCAGGCTGGGAATGGCGATGCAAATGGGATTGGTGCTGAGCAGCATTTCAATGCCGCCCCATGGAGGCAGATGATTGGCGCTGCCCACGGCTATATAAATTCCGACCATGTCATGCGCCAACGGCATGCGGGCATAGAGATGCGCCGGCCCGGCATGATTGCTGTTGCGGGCGCCCACCCAGGCCACTCCCGCGCTCTTGGCCTTGTCGATGGCGATCTCGGCTGCCCGGCTCATCACCAGGTGCCCCATGGCGTTATCGCCGTCCAGCAGGCCGCTGGCGGCCTGCTCGCGGATGAGGTGTATCCGCGGGCGCGTGTTCAGCCCGCCGCTCTGAATGCGCTTTACGTACTGCGGCAGGCGAAATACGCCGTGCCCATCCGAGCCGCGCGCGTCCGCCTCCGCCATAAGCTCAGCCACACGATCCGCATCCTTGCCGGGGAGACCGGCAGACTCCAGCGCCCGGCGGATAAACGCCCGCAAATCGGATACCTGCACACGATAGACTTCACCACTCTCGGAAAGTTTTACGGCGTCAGCCACTAAAGACTCCTCCACTCCAGGATTATCGCCTTACATGGCAGTTTATCAGGCCCTCCAAAGCGCCGCCCCCAAGCTTAGCCCCGAAATAACAGGCGATCCCCATAAAGCCGCTAGCCACATCGGAACCGGCAATTTTCCTTGAGTTGAAACCTTGGGCTGGAATCAGGACCGGCGACAAAAAAAGGCGCGAAGAAACAAGAGGAAATTTGGTACCGTTTGTAGCCATCAGATGCTGGCTTTTCGCCATAAAAAAGCCCGGAGCCGCGGCTCCGGGCTTTTTATGCCTCTTGGAGGTTTAGAGCACCTGTACGTTTTCGGCCTGCCAGCCCTTCTTGCCCTTGGTGACCTCGAACTGCACCGCTTGTCCCTCTTGCAGGGTGCGGAAGCCGCTGGACTGAATGGCGGAGAAATGCACAAAGACATCCTCGCCGTTCTGGCGGCTGATGAAACCAAACCCCTTGGCGTCGTTAAACCACTTCACTGTTCCTTGTTCCACTGTTTTGTACCTTTACGTTTTTGGATTTGCCTGGAAGATGCTGCCGTGACTGAGAGATGGGTGACGCAGAAATGAATCGCGGGCCAGCTCAAAATCGCGCGTCAAACTTCGCGACTATTTATTAGATGCTACACCAAAAGCAAACGGTTCGCCAAGTGGGTAGTGCGCTACTTTGAATTTGGCAGTCTATAGCGGACACGCCCTACGTGTGCGATACTACGCACATGCCAAAGCGTATAAGCAAAACCGCTCGCCCGATGGACGTAAACCAAGCCGCCTATCAAATGGTTCGCCGTTCGACCGAAACTGAAGATCGGGAACCGCGACTGCCTAAGATTTCAACCTCAGATATATCTCGCGTAATGGCCGCTATGGGCCGCAAAGGTGGACGCATCGGTGGCAAACGTCGGCTGACTACCATGACCCCGGAACAGCGCCGGGAAGTGGCCCTAAAAGCCGCCCAGATACGCTGGGCAAAGAAAGAGAGTTAGAATACATGGCCAGCAAGGAAAGCATCAAAGCAGCTATTGAGGCCAAGAAATCCTCTTACAGTTACAGCGTTTGGAGAATCGGGCTTACGCATGACTTAGCTGAGCGCAAGCGATATTGGACAGATACCGAAAAGGAAAGCACCGGCTTGTGGGCCGATTGGCAAGCCGATTCTCTCTCTGATGCCCAAGATATTGAGCGTCACTTCATCAACAAAGGAATGAAGGGCGGAACCGGAGGCGATTTAAGACTCTACAAACCCGTATATGTCTACATTTTCTAGGCTGGCGACTGCGCCACAGTCTCAGCCGTTTCCAGTTCCTTTAGGTAATCCCGCCAAATATCGGGTAAGGATGCTGATGGATCATGCACGGCGGTATGCAGCCGATTGTGGGCCATCAACCATTTCGTCCGATATAAAGACGCCCCGTTGACTCTCGCAACCTCTTCATTTTGTTGAGTTTTTACCTCTTGCTGGTTTTCCACAACTTTTTCCATATAACCCTCACCTTTTCCTTGACTTATGCTAAAGCGTAATAGTATATTGTGCTCATTATGAACCGCTTATCTAGTGAAAAGAGAGCGCAAGTGATCGGATGCTTAATCGAGGGATGCTCCATCCGGTCAACTGTTCGCCTGACTGGCGTGGCGATGAAAACCGTTATGCGGATGCTGGTTGAAATCGGAGAAGTGTGTGCCGATTACCAAGACAAGGTGTTTCACAATCTCAACTGCCACCACTTGCAGCTTGATGAAGTGTGGGCTTGGATTTACTGCAAAGAGAAGCACCGCACAGAAGCGATTGCGAAGAAACATCCCGATGCTGGCGACGTGTGGCTGTGGGTTGCACTGGATGCCGACAGCAAGCTAGTTCCGTCGTGGAAAGTTGGACAGCGCGATTCGCGCACCGCGATTGAATTTGTTTCCGACCTGGCATCCCGCCTTAAGAATCGCGTACAGATCACCACGGATGGACACAAGCCATATATCGAAGCGATGGAAACCGCCTTTGGCGGGGAAGTGGATTATTCGATATTGCAAAAACTGTACGGCTCTGTACCAGAAAATGAAATACGGTACTCACCCTCGAAATGCATTGGAGCAGTGGCGCAGGACGTATGCGGCGAACCAGACCCGAAGCACATTTGCACTAGCTATGTGGAGAGGCAAAACTGGACGGTTCGCACGAAGATGCGGCGTTACACTCGCTTGTCAAACGGATTCTCCCGCAAACTGCGTAATCATGCGGCTTCCGTGGCACTCAACTACTTCGCCTATAACTTCATTCAGATTCACAAGACCCTCCGTACAAGCCCCGCGCAAGCCGCAGGCGTCACAGATCGCTTGTGGGACGTTAAAGATTTGGTCGCTCTGTGGGAGTCCTACGAACGTCAAAAAGCAGCGTGAAGCTGCTTGACAGCCTCTTATATGGGCAATGTTACAATTTAAAAAGCAGGGGGCTCTGTGGTGTCCAAGACCACAGAACCCCCTGCATTCCCCTTCCAGATTGCGGTGTCCAAGACCCCGATCCGGAAGCCCTTTTGGGTTGCCTCGGCTGACTCGGGCCTGTTAGCAGACAGACTCGAAATCTAACCGGGGAGTAAGGAGACGCAACGTGAAATGTCTCAGAGACGCCGTTGCATCATCCTGATTATCCGGGTCAGAAGCGGCCTTGCCGTTATTCTGGTCTGGATAATATGTGGCCCCCGTCAGAGTACCGGCGGGGGTTCTTTTTATGAGCTTCGGGATTCAAAACTGGTGGGAGCAAAAGAAAAATGGCACCGTAATGCATTACTCCTGATCTCAGGCTTACTCCGAGTGCCAAGCTCGCGCTCACCGATTCGAATCCGCGAGTTGTGGGCGAACCCACTACTGCTGTGTCCCATGTCGTGTCCCATTGGGACACTACACGTATTTAACAGTATACAAAGTGTAGTGTCAAGATGTGTCAAGATGTGTCAAAACGGCACTATTAAACCCTTTCCGGAGTCCCTCGATTGTCAAAGACCGCAATCGGCTTGCCAGAAAAGCGCCTAGGCGCTCCCTCTGACATTTATTATTCCCTCAAAGTAGCGCACTGTCGCCAAGTGCCAAGTGCCCAGAGGATGCCGTTTTTTACGGCTGCGGATTGTTATTCCCCAGGCGCTGTTGACCGCCCGGTAACCGCCGGATAACTCGATGATCCCGTAACACGCGCGCCAGCCAGCAGTTAGCACTGCCTGACATCGGGGTCGGAGTCCTGCCGTAGAGGCGCCACGGCTGGGCCATGCTGATGCCGAGCGCTGATGGTTACGTCGAATGCCCTATGGGCCGCGCCGCTCATTGTTTGTTACTATGTAGATGCTACTTAAGACCCATCCCACAAATCACTTATGGCTTGGCTTGCCTCATCGCAGCAGGCGAAAACGCGGCGGGCCGCCGTCCGGGGGAACTCAAATGAGCGTAAAGACCAGAGCAGCGCTGCTGAAGGCGCCCTATGACATCGGATTGATCGAGCGTGAACTGGTTGCAGGCGACGACGAAGTGATCGTGCAGAATCATCTGGTTGGCATTTGCGGCTCGGACAAAAGTTTCTTCAAAGGGCAATTGCCGCCGCAGACAGCCGAGTTCCGGCAGCCGCCGAAGTTCCCCTTTTACCTTGGCCATGAGAGCGGCGGCACGGTGGTCGAAGCCGGCTCCAAGGTGCGTGAGCTTAAGCCCGGCGACAAGGTCATGTGCTTCGGCTGGAACAACAACTACGCCGATTACTTCAAAGCCAAGGTGTGGGAATTGCAGCTCCGTCCCGAAGGTCTCGACATGGACCTCACCGCCCTGGGCGAGCCGGTCTCGTGCGCCATGTTTTCAGGGCTCAACTCCGGAACCAACCTTGGCGACACCGTAGTCGTGATGGGCGGCGGCTTCGCCGGCCAGGTCATTGCCCAGTGCGTCAAGAAGCAGGGCGCCTCCATCGTGGTGGTGGCCGATGTGGACGACTGTAAACTGGCGGTGGCCAAAAGATTGGGCGCCGATATCGTGCTCAACATCAAGCGCCAGGACCCGGTGCAAGCGGTCAAAGAGCTGACCAACGGGGTTGGGGCCGACGTCGTGGTGGAGGCCGCCGGAAGCGAATCGTCGTTCAACGCCGCTTCAGAGATGATCAAGCACAACGGCATCTTCGTCTTTTATAGTTGGGTCACTACCCCCATCAAGCTCAACATCAGCCGCTGGCACGACGACGGTCTGGAATTCCGCAACACCTGCCTGGTCCACCATACGCGCCAGCAGCGCGAAGTGTGGACTCCCTGGGCGCTCAAGCCGGTGATCAAGGGCATGGTGGACATCAAGTCCCTAATCACCCACGAGTTCAAACTGGAAGAGATCGCCAAGGCATTCGACACCGCCGCCAAGGACGACAGCGCCATCAAGATCATCTTGCGG
>JBEKQR010000122.1:0-10539 GCA_049519515.1 Candidatus Korobacteraceae bacterium | reverse complement strand
GTCAACCGAAGGGGTAGCCCAGAGCACCGGGTTGTTCTGCATGGAGTAATCGAGTATCACGGTGTAGCCGTTATCCTTGGCGTACTTGTCGAGCACCTCCATCATCTTCTGCCCGATGCGGTTGGCGATCTCGTTCTGCTGCGATTGCAGATCGTTGTTGGCGTCCTCGTAATCGCGTTGCAGCGTCTTCTGCTTGGTGTCGATCTGCTTCACCAGGTTGGCGCGCGCCTCATCGTTGAGCTTGTCGCCGGTGTTGCTAAGCTGCTTCTTAAGCTCTTCCACGTCGCGGCTGAGCGCTTCCAGCTCACTGCGCTTGGGAGCAAACTTGCCCTGCAACGCCTGGAAATCGCGCTGGCCTTCACTGGTGTTCACGATGGCCGCCTGGATATTCACGATGCCAATCTTCGTAGGACCGGCTGGGCCGGCGGCGGCAGGCGGCGGGACAGCGAAACTCGGCGCAGCCGGCAGTGCGGGCTCGGTCTGGGAAAAAGCCGCAAGCGAAAGAACGATCGCCAGGAGGGGAAGGAAACGGGCAAGGGTGCGTGTCATCGAGTTGCTGACTCCTTAGAGCCTTGGAAGATTCCGCCGAAGCTTTTCAATTATTGGCTCGCTTGGGATTCCAAGCCGAACGAAAAAATCACTCGGATCGGATGCTCCCGATTATAGTTTTTGCCGCCAACCAGCGTCAAACGTGGAGCTCTGACGGCCCGGCGCCGGCCTGGGCGCAGACGCGTCGAAGTATATGGTTGCGGAGTTTCCCGAGCATGCCTCCATGGAAGAGTCAGCGCTTGCCGCCGCTGTAATGGATCTTCATGGCCAGCAGCGGCAACTGCAGCAGCAGGGTCACGCCGTTGGCCAGGATCATCGGCCAGGAGTGCAGGCACAGTCCGTAGACCAGCCAAAGCAGCACGCCCGCGGTGAAGGTAATCAGCGTGGTGTAAGACAGCCCCGCCACCGACTTTGACCGGTACGTATGCAGTACCTGCGGCAGAAAGGCCACCGTTGTGAGCGTGCCGGCGGCAAAGCCTACGAAAGAAAACAAAGCAGTCATGGGAAACGGTACTCTCCGGAAGAGTAGAGGGCGTTTAGCGTGTTTCAAAACCCATTCTCACAGGACCTGGCAGATGACACACTTCAGATAACTGGTCTCAGGCACGGCCAGCAGGACGGGGTGGTCAGGCGCCTGTCCGCGCCGTTCCAGGATGCGCAGCTCGCGATGCGCATCGGCGGCGGCCTGCGCCAGCATGTCCAGAAATTCCGCCTCGCTCACATGGAAGGAGCACGAGCAGGTGACCAGGACCGCGCCCCGCGCCAGCATCTTGAGCGCGCGCAGGTTCAGCTCCTTGTAACCGCGCATGGCGGTATCCAGGGCGCGCCTGCTCTTGGCGAAGGCGGGAGGATCGAGAACGATGGTGTCGTACTGCTGCCCGGCGTCGGCGTAGTCGCGCAGCAGGTCGAAGGCGTTGCCCTCGATCCACTCGATCTCGCGGCCACCGTTGAGGGCGGCGTTTTGTTCCGCCGTCTGCAAGGCCGGAAGCGAGCTGTCGACCGCCGTCACCTGCTCGCAAACGCGGTTGAGATGCAAGGCGAACCCGCCCTGGTAGGTAAAGACGTCGAGCGCGCGTCCGTGGGCGTGCTGTTCCGCCGCGGCATAGTTTTCCCGCTGGTCGAGGAAGGCGCCCGTCTTCTGCCCGGCAAGCGGATCGTAGTGGAAGCGAACACCGTTCATGGTGAAGATGGTCGAGGTCTTTGACCCGGCTGTGGGCCCGGCCGCAAACAGTACCTGGCCCTGGCGGGCGGGCAGTTGCTCCAACTCGCGTATGTGGGCATCCACGCGCTCGATGATGGCCACCGGCTGAAGCGCCTGGGCCAGGGTCTCGATCACAACCTCGCGCAGCGGCGCCTGGTCCATGGCCTGCGTGAGCATCTGCACGGCAATGAGGTCGTGGTAGCAGTCGGCAATCAAGCCGGGAAGAAGGTCGGCTTCGCTGAAAATCAGGCGGTAGGCGTCCGTATTCCGGACCACCCGGTCGCGATAGGCGAGCGCGTCGAGGATGCGCTGCCGAAGTATGGCTGGCAGCTCGGAGGCTTCCAGCCGCTTGCGCGCCAGCAGGCGGACCGCGATCTGGGAGGCGCTGCTGTATAGTCCGCTGCCCAGGAGTTTGCCCCGCCTGTCCATCACGGCCACCAGCGAGCCGGGGACGAGGTTATCAACGCGCTCAAGGTTCGGGGTCCCCGGCGCGCCCGCGTTTGGCGCGCTGGGGTAAAGATCGGAACGATACACCCAGAGATGGCCGGCGCGCAGGCGAGCAGCGGCACGCGCGGAAACGACCGCTTGCGGGATATTCCCGTTCTTCGTTCTTTGTTCTTCGTTGTTCGTTTGCCGGATGGCGAGTAATCTCTTTCCGCGCGAGCGCATCCGCGCACCAACCCACATCTGCACCAGCGTAGAAAAAACAAATCTGCGCAGAAAAGTAAGGCCCCCGCCGGCGAGGTCGCCGGCGCTACAAACCTAAGAGCTGCCTCTCCGCAGTCTGCGGCTCTCGGCCAGCAGCGCCATGCTGTGCATGAGGTTCTGCATGGTGACGATGCCGACCAGGCTTTCCCCGTCCACCACCGGGATCAGCGAGAAGCCGGCGCGGCCGGCCTTGGCCAGCACGCTGGCCAGGGTGTCGGTGCGGCTGGCCACCTGTGAAATGCGCGTCATGGCCGCCTGAATATATCCGTTGCCCTGCGCGCGCAGGCTCTCCATGATGCGCTGGCGCGAAATCGTGCCCACCATGTCGGTCCCGCGCACCACCGGAAAGTCGTCTTGCAGGGAGTGCAGCGACTTCTCCAGCGCGTGTTCCAGCGTGTCGGCCGGCGAAAGGGTGGCAAAGTCGGTCAGCATCACGTCTTCCATGTGCACGTGTTCGGTCACCGCCTGGAAGACGGCGGAACGGTCTTCCAGCATGGCGCCGAAGAACAGGAAGATGCCAATCAGCATGAACCACGTATTCCAGATGGCGCCGGCAAAGATCATCAGCATGGCGAAGAGCTGGCCGATGCTGACCGCCCGGCGGGTGGCCGTGACGTGGTCCAAGCGCTCGGCAAACCACGCCCGCAGGACGCGTCCGCCATCGAGCGGATAGGCAGGCAGCAGGTTGAAGGCGCCCAGGAACAGGTTCGCCCAGGCAAAGCTGCGCGGCAGATTGCTGCTGACGATCAATGGCTGCTCGAAGAGGCGCGCCTGCGGGTACAGCAGCAGGATCGTCAGGCTGGCCGCTATGCCGACAACCAGGTTGACCATGGGGCCGATGGCGGCAATGCGCAGCTCGCGGGCGGGATTGCTGCCCGAGTCCGCGGGGTCCTCCATGAGGGTGATCCCGCCGATGGGCAGCAGCATGATCGAGCGCACCCGCAAGCCGGAGCGAACCGCCATGATGGCATGCCCGAGCTCATGCATGATGACGCTGGCAAAGACAATTCCGACCAGCAGTAAACCACGCACCGCCCCACTGGCGCCGCTGGCCAGGGTGTCGGTAAGCCAGACGAACAGCAACAGAAAGACGAACGTGACGTGAACACGCACGGCGATTCCGAAGATTGTTCCGGCTGGAATGGACCAGTTCTTCATGGCTGCTTACCGTCTTACATCCAGAGTTTACCGCGTTCAGCTTGCAAAGTCCCAGGCCACAAACTGCACTGGTCTAACTGCCCCACTCAAGCCAACCGCGGGCTTGAGTGGGCCACCCAGCGTTCCCCAGATTAGCGCCGAACAGCGCAGCGCGGAACCTGATGGGGCATCCAAGTTGCCCGTCATTTCTCTTTTTGCTGCCGGCGCCGGGTCTTACCATATAGTCCAGGATGAGAGTAATCGCCGGGAAGTTTCGCAGCCGGACGCTGAAGGCCCTGCCCGGGCTGGCTACCCGCCCGACCTACGATCGCTTGAAGGAGACGCTGTTCAACGTGCTCGGCGGATTGCAGGGCGAGGTGTTTGTCGATCTCTTTGCCGGCACCGGTTCGATCGGCATCGAAGCTCTGAGCCGGGGAGCGGCCCAGGTTTATTTTGTCGAGTCCAGCCAGAAGGCGGCGCGCATCATCCGCGAGAACCTCGATGCTCTCAAGGTGGTGGAAGGGTTCGAGATTCTGCCCCTTCCCGCCGCCCAAGCCCTGCGCCAGCTTGCGGCCCGCAAGTTGCGGTGCCGCTGCTGCTTTCTCGATCCTCCCTACCGCATGCAGGGCGCTTACCAGCAGGTGCTGCGCTTGCTGGCCGCCTCCAGCTTGCTGGCCGATGGCGGCATCGTGGTCGCCGAACACGACAAGCATTTCGATCCCGGAAACGGAATAGCCGCTTTGAGGCGCTACCGGACGCTGCAGCAGGGCGAGTCAGCGCTCAGCTTCTACGCCCTTCGCGGAACCGGTTTACCGCTGGAAGAAACCCAGCCTCCTGATCAGCAGAGCTAGCTTCGCGCCGGTCAACCGATAATAAGCCTGAGCAAGAGCGATGCCAGCCAGCTCCAAAAAGCTGAATTTCTTTACCCTTAACCCGATTGTCATTGGTGTTATATGGTTTTGATGCTTGGCGGCGGCAGGGGTTGACGCCCGGTGGAATAAAATCCTGTGACAAGGCCCGGGGCTCCAAGCGTCTCGCCAGCCATGCAGGCCTGCAGTCTGGCTGCGAAGACTACATCAGCAATTCTTCCGCGCGTCCGACAATGGCGTGTTGCCGCGTCCGCAGCTCGTTTTTGACCAGGTTGAGGCCGAAGACGCACCCCTCAAACTCGCGCGCCAGCCGCGCAAACAGCGGAGCGACCCTGGCGTACTCGAAGTGCTCGAACTTGGAAACGATGTAGTAGCTTTCCTTGCCGGCCTTCATCAGGTCGATGAAGCTTTCCAGCCGGTGACGCCGCAGGCGAAAGCGGTTGATGCTCTCCGGGAACATGCCCGCGAAGAACAGGGTGTAGTCGCCAATGTGCTTGCGGACCTGGCGCTCACGGTCGAAGCTGGGGGCTTCGCCGTGGATCGGATCGGATTCGAGCAGCATGGCGCCAACGTCGTGCAGCGGCCGGCCGGCGGCATCGCGGATTTTGTATAGCTGCTCGGTGCGGCAGAATTCCGTCAGCAGGTTGGCCACGTAGGCTTGCATTTCGCGGTCGCGCAGGCCAATGTGCTGCTCGAAATGATTGCTGACCAGTTCCTGAAAAAGCAGCCGCAAAGGATGCGACCCGGATATCTCGCTCATAGAGCCCATCACCGTCCCCAAAGCCGTGAATCCGCGTTCTGCACCCTAACAAACGCAAAGCCGGCGTTTGTCAGGGGCCCGCGTTCTGCACCCTAACAAACGCAAAGCCGGCGTTTGTCAGGGGCCCGCGTTGCCGTTCCACCTCTACCTATCGCGCTCGCAGGAGGAAAGCAATCAGGTACTTGCCTGTCCGGCGCTTTTGGGGGCCTTACAGTTGGACAGGGACCAAAGGTCGGAAGGTTGCAGCCTACGCGCTGGCAGTTGCTTTTTGCTGCACGTCCAGCCTGCCCAGAAAACCGCGCCTGGAGCGGTTTTGCAGGCGACGAAAAAAGGGCATCGCGCCTCTTCTGGCCGCATTCTGCGGTTGAGAGTTGCCAGAAGGGGGGAACCAGATCATAAAATATAAGGTCTGATACACTAACGGACACTTATGAGCATTCTCTCTATATGCAGTGACGAACCCGCCTCGGTCGATGTGAATGCCACCGTGGCGCAGGCCATCGACGTTATGCTGAGCCATGAAGTCGGCGCGACCGTGGTTGTGGATGAGCACGGCGTGGTCGCCGGCATCTTCACCGAACGCGACGTAATGAAAAGGGTGGCCCTCAGCGGCCGCGACCCCTGGCAGACGCCGGTGCGGGAGTTCATGAGCACCCCGGTGATCATGGCGCTGGAGAACATCTCCTACTCCGAGGCGCTTACAACCATGCTGGATAGCCACCTGCGCCACATGCCGATCGTCGACGAAAACGGCCGCCTGCTGCGCATCCTCTCCATCCGCAACGTGCTGGAGAAGAAGATCGATGCCCTGCTGGAGGAGATCGCTGAGGCTAAGCTGTAACCCTGGCGGGGCCTGGCCGGCCTCGGCGAGGCCATGGCGGCTGCTATAATCCAAATTGGACAGATGGCAAGAAGAAAATCAGAATCTACGGCCCTGGCGGGTGTGCGCTCGGGGTCCCCAGCAAGTCCGGCTTCAGGCTTGCCGGGAATTGTTTCTTCCGGACTAATGCGTTCGACCACGGTTCTCTGCGTCCGCCGTTTCGACAAGGTGGTAATGGCCGGCGACGGCCAGGTGACCCTGGGAGAGAACGTCATCAAGCACGGTGCGCGCAAGATCCGGCGCCTGTACCAGGACAAGATTCTGGCCGGATTTGCCGGTTCCACCGCCGACGCCTTTTCCCTGTTCTCGCGCTTCGAGTCCAAGCTGGAGCAGTATCACGGAAACCTGGGCCGGGCAGCGGTCGAACTGGCCAAGGACTGGCGGACCGATAAGATGCTGCGGCAGTTGCAGGCATTGCTGCTGGTGGCCGATCACGAGCAGATGTACCTGCTGAGCGGCCAGGGCGACGTGATCGAGCCCGATGACGGGGTAGCGGCCATCGGCAGCGGAGGGCCGTTTGCCACGGCAGCGGCACAGGCGCTGATCAAACATACGCAGATGACCGCCCGCGAGATTTGCGAGGAGGCCATGCAGATCGCCGCCCGTACCTGCATCTTTACCAACGACCGCATTGTCATGGAAGAGTTGTAAGCGCGCGGCCTTGCGCGTTTTTGCACCCTGGCAAGCGCAAAACATGGCGTGCCGGGGACCCCGGTGACTGGAGTTGATTCGTGGCCATTTATCTTCCCTCCACCCTGGAAGAAGAACAGTTGGCGCTGGACGAGCTGACGCCGCGCGAGATCGTGGCCGAGCTCGACAAGTACGTGGTCGGGCAGCACGAAGCCAAGCGCGCCGTGGCCATCGCCCTGCGCAACCGCATGCGCCGGCAGAAACTGCCGCCGGAAATGGCGGAAGAAGTAATGCCCAAGAACATAATCATGATAGGGCCGACCGGCGTGGGCAAAACCGAAATCGCGCGCCGCCTGGCCAAGCTGGCGAACTCGCCCTTCCTCAAGGTGGAGGCCTCGAAATTTACCGAGGTGGGCTACGTCGGCCGCGATGTCGAATCCATGATCCGCGACCTCATCGAGATCGCCATCGACATGGTGAGGGAAGAAAAGCTGGAGGACGTTTCCGACAAGGCAGAGAGGAATGCCGAAGAGCGGCTGCTCGACCTGCTGCTGCCCGCCATGCCTACGGTGGCGCCGCCGCCGCCGAGCGAGAGCGCCATCGGGTTCGGCACGCATCCGGTGCCGGCGAGCGAGTCCAGCTCCCGCACCCGCGAGAAGCTGCGCCAGCAACTGCGCGAGGGCAAGCTGGATGAGCGCCTGGTGGAGCTGGACGTGCGCGAAAAAAGCATGCCGGCCTTCGAGATCATCTCCAACCAGGGCGTTGAGGAGATGGATGTAAATCTGAAGGACATCCTTCCCAACATCTTCGGGCAGCGCACCAAGAAGCGCAAGATGAAGGTGAGCGAGGCCTTCGACTACCTCATCCAGGAAGAAGAGCAGCGCCTGATCGATATGGACCAGGTGACGCGCACGGCGGTGGAGCGGGTGGAAAACTCCGGCATCATCTTCCTCGACGAAATCGACAAGATCGCCGGACGCGAGAGCGGCCACGGCGGTCCCGACGTCTCTCGCGAGGGCGTGCAGCGCGACATCCTGCCCATAGTGGAAGGCACCACGGTCAATACGCGTTATGGCATGGTGCGCACCGACCACATCCTGTTCATCGCCGCCGGGGCCTTCCACGTTTCCAAGCCAAGCGACCTCATCCCCGAATTGCAGGGACGCTTCCCCATTCGCGTGGAACTGAAAACCCTGACCGTCGAAGACTTCATCAAGATTCTGACTGAACCCAAGTCGTCGCTGGTCAAGCAGTACACGGCGCTGCTGGAGACCGAGGGGCTCAAGCTGGAGTTTACGAGCGACTCGCTGGCGGAGATCGCCAATTTCGCCGCGCGCGTTAACGAGGGAACGGAAAACATCGGTGCCCGCCGCCTGCACACCATCATGGAACGGGTACTGGACGAGGTCAGCTTCGGCGCGCCGGACATGAAAGAGAAAGACGTCCGCGTCGACGCCGAGTACGTGCGCAAGATGCTGAGCGACATCGTCAAGGACCAGGACTTGTCGCGCTATATACTCTGACGGCCGGCTCCGATTGCAACGCCAACACCCGCTCTGCGCAGTCTGGCTCGAGGCCGTGACGCGCGTGAGTAATGAGTCGCCCGCCTGCTCGGATGTTGTAAAATGAAGTTGGTGTGCGCCCTTAGCTCAGCTGGATAGAGCGACTGACTACGAATCAGTAGGTCGGGAGTTCGAATCTCTCAGGGCGCGCCATCTTAACACCATATAATTCAGCTATATAGCCACCGCAGCCAGAACTTTCCATAACCTCTTTCTAAGCCCATGTCCGCAGGGTGTCCGTATTAGAACAGGATTCGGCTCTGTGCGACCGTCTTGTAGTGGGGTTTCCGGATTGCCGACGGCACGGGAACAATCTGATTTCTGGACGCTTGGGCGACAAGACAGAGTAGTGTCGGTGCGATTATGCTCCCGCTATAGTCTTGCAACGTTCCAAGCCAGCGGCCACTTCGCGTCCGATGTCAACGGTCGTCTGATCGCCGCCGAATTCTCGCGGGCGA
Source organism: Candidatus Korobacteraceae bacterium (assembly GCA_049519515.1). Lineage (GTDB taxonomy): Bacteria > Acidobacteriota > Terriglobia > Terriglobales > Acidobacteriaceae > CAWBRT01. Next base: position 1,785 of record JBEKQR010000122.1, on the reverse strand, counting down.
ATGCGGCGTTCCGCTAAGCCGCGTTCAACTGATCGCTCGATCAGTAAAGCAGCGTCGCAAGCGGCTGCGACACCATGCCGTTGTCCAAGCCATTCCAGCATCATCGCCGCGGACAGAATCATCGCAATCGGATTAGCGATCCCCCGGCCAGCTATATCCGGCGCAGAGCCGTGAGCCGGCTGGAACAGCGCATGGTTGTCACCCACCTCGGCACAGGCCGCGAGCCCCATGCTGCCGACTAGCCCACCGGCAAGATCCGAGAGAATGTCGCCAAACATGTTCTCCATTACGAGGACGTCAAAGTCCCAGGGCCGCCGTACCAGGTCCAGGGCGGTTGCGTCGACATAATGGTGATCGGCCTTGATGTCCGGAAAGCGCTTGGCCCGTTCGTCGAAGATCTTCCTGAAGAAAGCCATCGCGACGAAGACGTTCGATTTGTCTACACAGGTCACGCGGCCCGGCGTCCCGCGCCGTTCCTGTCTGCGCCGTGCGAGGTTGAAAGCGAAATCGAATAGCCGCTCAGAAGTTTCGCGCGTGATGACCATCGTCTCGCGTGCGATCCGGTCATCCTCGACCGTACCCTTTCCGCGAGAGAAGAACAGTCCCTCGGATGACTCCCGGAGCACAATGAGGTCGATCTGGCTGGCTCGAGGATCGGCGAGCGGTCCTGGTAGATTTGGGAAACTGCGCACTGGGCGCACACCGGCGTAGAGACCGTAGTCGACTCGCATCTGCAGGTGCGGTGCAATCTCGGTTCCGTCAGGATAACGCACATCCGGCAATCCCATAGCGCCGAACAGAATGGCATCGGCCTCGCCAGTGCGGCGATAATCCGCATCCGTCATTGCGATCCCGTGCTCACGATAGTATGCGGCACCGCCGGGTAGCACCTCCGGATTCAGCCGGAAACCGCCGACGTTTCGCTCGGCGGCAGCCAAAACCTCAAGGCAGACCGGCATGATCTCTTGCCCTATTCCGTCGCCGGGAAGTACTGCTATCTGAAAGGTCGTAGTCCCCATAGAAAACCTCGATAAGAATTTGGCAATCGGAGTTGAGATCGACTCGTGCAACTCGCAACAACCGCGCTGACCCGCCTAATTCAAGCAGAGTCTTGAGTGACTCCGCAACGGCGCCTTCAGCCTGCGCTGTTGCCCTCTACCCGCGAGCGCCGCCATCGGCAAGGAGCCATTGTAGAGCTTCATCGACCGTAGGTTCGGGCACCGGCAACGGCCGCTTCTCCAAAGAGGAAACCGTAGCGAGGAAACGGCTTTCAACACCGGGCAACACCAATGATGGGACGCCCGCGAGAGCAAGCTGCCGCTCAGCCTCAACTACTTCGTGGGCGCGGCGCTTGGCATGGACAACGTGCGTCCGCACCAGCATTTCCATGAAGCTGCGGAGCCCGGATTTGTCGATATCGGACAGCACGTTGTATAGCTGCTCACGTAGTCCGCGCTTCTCGGCTGCAGTAAGCATCTCAACGCACAGTGCTTCCATTCCTTTAGTGAAGACGCTGCGCAACATCTTCAACGAAATGGCGTCTCCGGCACTCGCTCCGTGCATGACCTGTATCGGCGCGCCCATCTTTCGTGCGACACTTTGAAACTCCTGTGCGCCGTCGCCGCAGGCCAGAAGTGGGGTCCGCTCTTTGCTGGCTGCGATGGCGCCCATGATCGCCGAATCCACGAAGCGAATTGCCCGCTTTGACGCGTAATCTGCCGATGAACGTTTGTCGTCCGGGCTAGCGGTCGTCACATCCGCTATGGCTGCCCCCGTCGGCAGCAG
>JBEKQR010000121.1:0-10564 GCA_049519515.1 Candidatus Korobacteraceae bacterium | reverse complement strand
GAGTAAATGCCAACTACTGCTTCCTTCGCACGGACCGGGTTGCCGGGACTGACTTTGCTGGCGGTTGAGCACTGGTGGCTGCGGCACTGATAACGCTGGGCACACAGCGGCCGGCTGCTTTGTCGGCTGCGTATTTGCGGCTCTCCCGCTGAAGGTTCTCGAGTTCTCCCCTCGCATTGTTGTAATTCTGCCGTGCGCCTGCCGCCGCCTGCTGTGCGGTGGCTGCGGCGGCCCCGCTCGCAACCAGGCTGAATAATCCCCAGCCTCCTGAGCCGCCTCCCGTCCCCACGCTGGCCTGCGCGGTACGGGCGGCCGTCTCGGCAGCCGTGGCCCGGGCCAACAGGTCCGGAAGTTCCTGCTGCACTTGCGCAATGCGGTCCTGGCGCGCTTGCTCTTGCGTATCCGTAACAATTTGACACGCCTTGGCCCACTGCTGGCGTATGGTGTCGTCAGCGCGGCCCAGGCGAATCAGGGCTTTGCAGGCGGCTTCGACAGCCTCTGGCTCCGCCGCTCCTTCCAGACATGTCGGAGAATAAATGGCGGCGGCGGCATCAAGATCACGCGGTTGCTGCGTTTCGTAGGACTGTGCTAAAGCCACCACGTTATTGGTTTTCTGATATATCCAGCGCTGGCTTAGGACGTCGTTTTTGGTTTGCAAGAAAAGGATGAGGGCGCCGCACTCTTGGGCAGCACACGCCTTTGCCCACATCACCTCGGCATAATGACGGAGCAATTCGCACACGTCCTCGCCCTTAAGGTCGGCGCAACTCTTGTGGAGGGAAACGCCATTTTTGGAGGTGCCGAAAACCTTTCCCAGACTGACGCAGGCAGCGGCATTCCCGCCGTTGCAGGCGTCAAGCTGCGCTGGTTCCCACTTCTTATCGCTCGGCAGCTTCTTTTTCTTCACGAACTCCGAGGCGTCGATCGGCTGCGCCGCTTCTTCCATTAGCTTCGCCACCGGCGGCGGCGGGGCTTCGGCCGCAGGCGGAGCAGGCTGCGCCGCCGGCTGGTCGGATGGCTGCGGAGATGGTTGCGGGGCTGCCTGATCGGGCGGTTGCGGGGCCGCTTGCGCGGCCGGGTCCTGAGGCGTTGCTGGATTCTGTGCTGCAGATGTTTGCGTCACCGCTAACATAGCCACAGCAATGAGGACAAATACAGCTATTTTCTTCACGGATTTCCTCCCAGGTTTACTCAAAGCCTTGCAGTGTTACTTGCTGAAATTAGCTGCGATCATTAAGCAGGAACTCTGGATTGGCTGTCAACACAAAAGTTGGTTTTAAGTGCTTCTCTCTATGTTTTTAAGTACTTCTTTCTATTACGCCGGTTCCTGTTACGACGGAGTGAGAAGGTCAAAACAGATGCCGAGAGAATGGACACGATTGCTGCCAAATATCTCCGGAGTTCACGTGCACTCTCTCTGGCCACACGTGCCTGAAAGATTGGGCTTGCGGGAGCCGTTGCGTTGACGATTTTGCAGCCGTTGGGGCGTGGCAGCGTCAGCGTGGGCCAGCGCATACGTCCATTCGCAGGCCGGGGTCCCCAGCAAGTCCGCTTTTGGCGCGCTGGGGTGGAAGGCTGACCTGCGCCGCGAAATTCACGGCTCAAGCGGTGCAAAGATGTGAAGCTGCGGTCAATCGGCTGGACAGGATCAATAGCGTTGGTTAGAATCGAAATCGGAGGCGACAAGCGATTTACGCAGGTCGCGCAAGCCACTCCGTGTCAGTGAGTAGCCTCAACTGACACCAACAGATTGCCCCACCGTAATCTGTCGCCGGGCGCGTAGCTCAACTGGCAGAGCAACTGACTCTTAATCAGTAGGTTGAAGGTTCGATTCCTTCCGCGCTCACCAACCCTTTCATAGCGGTGCTAACGGCGAGAGGTCCTTCGCTGCGCTCAGGATTTCGGCAGCGGACTCCCGTCGCTTCGCTCCTCACGCCCGCTTGCGCCTCAAGTTCGATTCCTTCCGCGCTCACCAACCCTTTCATAGCGGTGCTAACGGCAAGAGGTCCTTCGCTGCGCTCAGGATTTCGGCAGCGGACTCGGTTGTTAGCCTGCCCTGAGCGAGCGAAGCGAGTCGAAGGGCCCGCTTCCTCAAGTTCGATTCCTTCCGCGCTCACCATCCTCCTCTACTACACATTATTATTTGGGGCCAAGTTTCCGCCGGCAGCTTTTCTCCGCGATGGCGCAGTTGTCCCAATCGCTTTCGTCTGGAAGCACAGGGTGCGGCTTTGATTTGCAATTTCACCTATGCGCAGTACAATGCGAGATTCAGAATCGAAAAAGAAATTTATGCCGAATACCAGTGGGGTATTCGGACAACAAAGTCTCGCGGGTAAAGCGAGTCTGAGTCTTGCCCGGCTTCACGGCAGAAGAAGCCGGTGTCAAATACAGACAGAAAAAGAGAGGTTTCACCGTGTACCAATTCTTTCCGGACAACTACACCTGGACTTTCAGGACCAACGGGCTGTTCTGCGAAAGCGTTTACGGCGGCGGATCGCATGGAGAGATCACGCAGGTCATCGAGCGCCTGAACACCAAGGAGCCCGGTAGCTGGTATCGCGAGTGGGAAGCGATGGCCGACAAGGTTGCCGCCCTGGCCCGCGACGCCCAGCGCGCGCGCCTGGCGCGCATCGCTTCGCAGCGCTTTCTGCGGGCGGCCAATTATTATCGCTCGGCCGAGTTCTTCGTGCGGGTTGGCGATCCGAAGCGGATGGAGTCGTACAAGAAGTGCGTCGACTGCTTCGTGCGGGGCATCGAGCCTTTGGGCAACGTCGAAATCGTCAAGGTTCCCTACGAAAACAGCTTCCTTCCCGCCTATTACGTGAATGCCTCCAGCAGTGGCGAAAAGCGTCCGGCGCTGGTCATGTTCGGCGGCCTCGACTCCACCAAAGAGCAGCATTACTTCGCCATCGGCCGCGCCTGCCCGGAACATGGGCTTTCGATTCTGCTGGTGGACGGACCGGGACAGGGCGGGGCCATCCGGCTGAACGGAATCCCTACCAGATACGACTACGAAGTTCCGGCCAGGGCGGCCTTCGATTACCTGGAGACCCGCTCCGATGTCGATCTGAAGCGGGTGGGCCTCATGGCCTGGAGCATGGGCGGATATTATGCGCCCAGGGCGGCGGCCTTCGAGAAGCGCTACGCGGCTTGCATCGCCTGGGGCGCGCAGTACGACTTCGAGGAGATTTGGAACAAGCGGCCTGATGATTATCCGCTGGCGATCTACCTGATGTGGATTCTGAACGTCGGCAATATGAAGGATGCCCGGCAACTGCTGAAGAAATTCAAGCTGCGCGACGTGGCTCCGCTGATCGAGTGCCCGACGCTGGTTCTGCACGGCGAAAACGATCAGCAGATACCCCTGGCAGATGCCCATAGCACCTACGAATTGCTGCGCTGCCCGAAGAAGCTGAGGGTATTCACCAAACAAGACGGTGGCGACCAGCATTGCCAGTTCGACAACCTGCAATTGGCAAGAGAGGAAATTTTCGGCTGGCTTGCCGAGCTGTTTGCCCTGGGAAAATAGCCTTGGAGCAGACACCAACTTTGGAATTGCTTTAAACCAAAGGAGAGGCTATGGGAAAGCGGATCGCTATTTTAGGGGCTGGCGCAATCGGCAGCAGCGTGGGGGCCGACATGACCCGCGCGGGACAGGATGTGTGGCTCATCGACCAATGGCCCGAGCACGTGGAGGCGATGAAATCCAAAGGGCTGCACATCATCATGCCCGAAGGCGACCTGGATATAAAGGTGCAGGCACTCCATCTGTGCGAAGTGGCGTCGCTGAAGAAGCCGTTCGACATCGTCTTCCTCACCTCGAAGTCGCCCGATACCGTCTGGCTGACGCACTTCATCAAGCCGCATCTGGCGCCGACCGGAGTCCTGGTCTCGCTGCAGAACAGCCTGAATGATGAGTGGATTGCGCCCATCATCGGCTATCAGAGGGATGTGCCCAGCGTGGTTGAGCTGGCGGCGCAGATTCTCGGCCCAGGCAACGTCAGGCGCCGCACCGGCCCCACCAAGGCGTGGTTCGGCCTTGGCGAGATGCACGGCCGCGTGACTCCGCGCGTCAAGGAACTGGCGGGCATCCTCGGTGTCGCCGGCAAAACGGAGATCATCTCGAACATCTGGGGCGCGAAGTGGTCGAAGCTGATCGTCAACACCATGTCGCACGCCGTTGCCGCCATCCTGCGCGACACCGAGCCGGTGGTCATTGAGAATCCCAAGCTGTTCGAGCTCGGCATCGCGCTGGGAAGAGAGTGCCTGGAGGTCGGAACGGCTCTGGGCTACCAGGTCGAGCCGGTCTTCGGCCTGTCCGCCGCGGACATGATGGGCGATCCCGAAAAGTTCCTGAAGTGCATCCTGGAAACGCTCTGCAAGCACATCGGCAAGCACACCAACTCCTTCCTGCAGGACATCCTCAAGGGCCGGCCCTCGGAGGTCTATTACATGAATGGCCTGGTGGCTGCCAAGGGACGCGAGGCGGGAATCCCGACGCCGTTCAACGATGAGATCACCAGCATCGTCGAGCAGATCGAAAGAGGCGAGATGACGGTTGGGCCGGAGCACCTTTCGCGGTTGGAGAACCTGGTGTCATCCAAGCGGGCGAGCGCCGGCGCAAGGAATTGACGCGCAGCCGGCGCGTAGCGCTGGCCTCCAGGGTGGGCCACCCTCACCGCCCCGTTTTTGGACGGTTAGGGTGGGGGATTTTGATGGAGCACAGACCGATTTCCCACCCTCATCGCGCCAAATGAAGGCGCGATGAGGGTGGGGCACCCCGGGCAAAAATTGACAGGCAGCAGGCGAAAAGGAGAGGGGCCGTATGGCGATTCAGAGCTCGAAGCAAGCGCAGGCAGCAGCGTCCACTTCTGCCGCGAGCCAGCGGGCGGCCAAACCGGGCAAGGGAGGCTTTACGGCCTGGGGAAGCAGGTGGGGCCTTCTGCTCTCAATTGTCGTCGGCTTGGCAATCTGGGTAATGCCGATAGGCGCAGGAATCAGCGTTACCCAGCACAAGGTGCTCTCGATATTCGCGGCGGCGGTTACCTTGTGGGTGACCATCGGCGTCAACTTTGCCGTCACCAGCCTGCTTATCACCACCATGCTTTATTTCTGGGTCGGCAACGCCACCGGAGCCATGAAGAATGGCGTACTGGTAAGAAATCCTGAATTCGCAATTTCCGGCTTTACCGCCAACTCGCCGCCCTGGCTCATCCTGACCGGCTTTGTAATCTCGGTGGCGATGGTCAACACCGGAGTAGCCAAGAGATTGCTGCTGCATGTCGTCCGCGCCATCGGCAGGAGGCCGTTAGGCGCGATCATCGCGGCCTCGTTCACCAACTATGTAATTGCGCCGTTCACGCCCAGCAACACCGCGCGAGCGCTCGCCATGGTGCCGGTGGTGGAGGGCGTCGCCGAGTCTTACCAGATCAAACGCGGCGAGAGTAACTTCGGCAGGGCGTTGACCCTGGCCATGGCGTTCGCCAACAATATCACCGCCTCCGCGTTCCTGACCGGGACGATTGCCAACCTGATGTTCATCGCCTCGATCGTGGCCGCCGTGGGCCCGTCGAAATTCACCACCTGGGGCTTCTGGGCGCTGGCCGCGGCGCCTACCAACCTTATTCTGTTGTTGCTGGTCTGCTGGTACCTGGTCAAGCTTTTTCCGCCGGAGATGAAAGAGATCACCGGAGGGATGAAGCGCATCGACAGCGATCTTGCCGCCATGGGGCCGATGACGGCGGCGGAAAAGAAGGCCATCTCGTACTTCCTGCTGGCCATCGCTCTGTGGGCGTCGGACCAATTCCACGGCCTGAATCCCACCATGGTCGCTTTTCTCGTCTCCTCTTTGCTCTATTTGCCGAAGCTGGGCGTTTTGGACTGGAGGCAGACCCAGAATTCGCTGCCCTGGGAACTCTTCATGTTCGTAGGCGGGGTTACCACGCTCGGCAATGCGCTGGCGCAAACCAAGTCGGTGGCGGTGGTGATTAATTCTGTGTTCGCCTCGCTCGGCCTGCGCAACGTCTCCGAGTTCTGGCTGCTGATGCTGCTGATCGGCTTTACCATCTTCAGCCATGTCTGGTGGTCGACAACCACCTCGATGACCGGAGTGATGGCGCCAATCTATATCGGCATCGCGCAATCCATGGGCTATGACGTCGCCAAGTTCTGCGTGCCCTTGGCCTTTATGGTTGCCTATGCGCTGTTTCTGCCTTTCAACACCAACGGCAACATGATCATGATGAACACCGGGTACTTTTCCGCCAACGAATTGCTGAAATCCTCAATTCCCATCGGGATTATCGTCTGGCTCGCCTGGATCATCACCGCTCTCACCTGGTGGCGGTTTATCGGGCTGACATAGCTCTGGCAGTCGCGGGCATGTATAAAATATATCGATGGACAAGTCCGTCCGGAGAAGCGACGTGCGCTACCGCTTCGTAATCGACATGGCATCGCTCAAATGACAAGCGTGGTTTGCCGGGGTCCCCAGCGTGCCCGCTTTTTGGCGCCTGGAGTGGACCAAGCGAACTTCGCGACCGCCGCTGGCGGAATAAGGAGGAGCCGTGAAACGCTATCTTATCGGGGCCGTGCTGTTGTTGGCGTCCGCCGTGATGTTCGCTCAAGACCCGACTGAAATTGCCGGCCACCGGCTGGGAGAGAGCTTCCAGGATTGGCTGTCTCGCAGCCAAATTGAAATGGAAAAAATATGCAGGCCCCATTCCCGAAGCGATAAACTCGCGGCTTCCAAGTCCGACTGCAAACTTCTGTCCTCTATTCGAGACGGCGAAGCAGGGACGTTTTACACAACCAGCAAAGATCAAAAAATAAAGTTCGGCTGGCTCTTTGTTGGCGGTAAAGTCGCCGAGGTGTCAATGGAGCAGATTCTTGATTTCGATGCCACCGGTTCTTACGTTCACGTCTCCACTGCACAGGAACAAATAAGACTTCTCACTCAAGCCTACGGCCCTCCTTCCAAGACCGAGACCGACACTTACCAGAATGATTATGGCGTCAAATACGATGCTGTTAAGGCCGCATGGAATATGCCCGACGGCACTTTGATACAAGCCGCTGAAACTCTTACTTTTACCGATGGGCTGGGACGTCATTGGAATGTGCGTTTTATTTCGAAGCAGCGAGCAGAAGAGCTTGCCAAGGCTCAGGAGAAGAACCCTTACCTGAAATAAGACATCTGGCGCAAGCGCTATGACACCACTGATAGAAAACTACCCCACTCAAGTAAAAGAAACTTGAGTGGGCCACCCGTCAGATCAAATGTTGTCAATCTGAAATCAAAAATGAAAAATCTTAAATGCGCTCAGCGGCAGCCCTCCGTGCCCGGGCTGACTGCCTTGCCGGGGCCGTCCTCCGGCATTTTCCACATGACCACCTGTGGGTCTGGAACTCCGCCCTTGTACCCGATCAGCACAGCCGAGTAGCAAGGCGGCAGGTCCTCCAGCGTAATCTTCTTCAGTGCCTCGTAAGGATGGGCGAAGGCTTTCGCCAATTCCTTGAACCCTGGCTCGTCGATCAGCCGCTGGAAGGAACCGTCGTTGATCACCTGCATGGTCCTGGAGGCGTCGAGCGCGACCGGCCACGGGAGTTCATAGAGGTGGGTGTGGCCGTAGACAAAAACCGTCATCTGCGGGAAGGCTTGGCGGCGGGAAATGAGGTGTGTGCGAAAGACCTCGGCCCGCGGCTGCAGCAAGCTGCCAAACAGCGAACCACACGGAATTGCCGTGACTCCTCCCACCAGGCCGGCGCACAGTTTTTGCAAGTCGCTCACCATCATCGGCCCCGGCAAGCTCGTCATGGGGGCTCCATTCCCCTGGGCGTTTTTCGCGTCCTCAGGACTCGCCCCCATAAGCTTGCGAAGCGGGTTGTCCGGGGCCAACTGGCCGGCCAGAACGCCGGTGCTGAGCCGCAAAAGCCTGGCCGTGGTGGAATCAGCATTCCCGTTCCCGGCTTTTGGGACTTCCGGCGGGGCCTTCGCGCTGGAATCGAAGGTATCGAACGCCAGGAAGCGGAGCGCATCCGCGGACGATTGCGCCATTCCTTTTTCCGCCATCCGGTAGCGGGCGCCCACCGATTCCGGGATCAGGTTGTCGATGAGCGGGTATTCGCGCTCCTCTTCATTGAAGATTGACTGAACAAAATGTTCTCCCCAGGAGCGGACGATGTAAGTTTGCCCGTTCTTGGTCTCTGTCACCACCGGCCACTTTTCATAACGATTCACGTCACTGCCGATCTGGTGGCCGTGTTCGGCCATGACCTTGCCGTCGGGCGTGGACCACATTCCGCTTTCCACCAGGCGCACGCGCTGTTCCTGAGTTCCAGCGGGCGCAGCAGGTGCCGGCGCGACCGCTGGGGTTGGCGGCGGTGTTTGCGGCGCTTGTGCTGCGTCAAGTGCAGCCGGGGCATTTGCCCGTGCCTGATCCTGCGGCGCGGCAGGCGCAACTGCGGCCCCTGCCGTAGACCCCGTATCTGCCCCCAGCGCCGCCGCCAGCAACTGCCAGACCTCGGGAACCATCAGCGCGGCATCGTGGTTTCCGGGGACGATGTACAGCCGGTTATCGCCCTGGCGCGCAAAAGCCTTCAGGCTGGCAAGCTCCTTCGGGTGGGCGGCTATGGCCGTTGCCAGAATCGCCTTCATTTCGTCGATGGTGCATCCCGAATCCATGCCGGTGCTCTTGCAAGCCTGATCCTTGCGAGGCTGCCACAGGTCAAGCATGTCGCCCAATATCACCAGGTCCACTTTCTGGTGTCCGCGCTCGGAGATGTAGTCCAGGAAGCCCTGCAGCGCGTTCGGCAAGCGAAAGTCCTCGGTCGGGTCCCACTGCCCGCTGGCCTCCTTCCCGACCCCGAAGTGCAGGTCGCTGATGAACACAGCCAGCCGGTCCGATCCGGCGGCGACCGCCGGTTCCGGAGAAGCGGGGGCGGAATCCAACCGGAACTGGCGCTTGGCTTCCGCAATAGGCACGTAGGAGTCCTGGTTGATGGCGATGCCGACGATTCCGGCCTTGGAAATCAGGGGTGAGCCCCAACCCCTGTAATCGATCATCTCGTCCAGCTTGAGCTTGTCCTGCGCGGATGACACCGAGACCATCAGCGGCTCGGGGTGGGCGTCGCGGGCCTCGATTCCACCCGGAAAACGGAACAGCGCCAGGGGTTCGGACGAGGCGGTGGCGGCTGCCTCGGCCAGCGCCGGGGTTACCGGCTGCACTGCCGGGTCGGTGATCTCCACCATTGCCAGGGCGGAGACGCTGCTCTGGCGATGCACGCTGATTTTCGTCTGGTTCTTGCCGTCAGCGACCCACGCGTCCTCCATGTCGTCTTTCGTGAGCGGCAGCTCGCGAAGCTGTTGCGCGCTCAAGCGCCAGGCCTTGTCCGGCGAGAGCTGGTTGGAGTCGTCACGCAGGCGGGCGTTGGCGGGAAAAATCCAGAGGTCGTAGTTGGACACCTTCATGGACGATTTCTTCATCGCCCAGGCGATGTTCGGGTCGAATTTCCAGGGCTCCAGCACTGATTTCGGCAACAGCACCTGCCGCCCGGCAACGCGAAAGCCGACGGCGGTCGCATCCATGGGGATGGTCGCGCCTTTCTTGTCCGTCAGGTCATAGGTGGCGTATGCCAGCACGACGATGGAGGAATACTGGTCCGCCAGGCTTCCTTGCCACTCGGCCAGCATCCTGGCGGCGTTCTGCCAATTGTTTCCCATGTAATTCCAGCCCGCCTCAGCCGCATCCAGCGCGATCAGGGCGGCTTTACGCCCGAAGGGGCCGCCGGGAATCTGGAGTTCGACGGTGTCTGAAATCGGTATGGAGGCCCGCGCGTGTTTGGACATCAGCACAACTTCCTGCCAGGCCTTGAGGTCGATTTTGGCGTGGGCCACGCCGGTCACCGATACCTTGTCGCTGCTCACCAGCGCGCGCAACTGTTGCAGGTTTTGCAAATCGCGGAGATAGACGGTCAGCACCAATGGCTGCGGCAGTTCAAGCTTCTGATTGGCCTTCACCTCGACCCGGCCAGGTATCGGCGTGGCGTAGAAGGGCACCCCGTTGGCGCGCAGCTGATCCATGGTGATGTCTTCGACGGCGGCGTTGCGCGTCGACGTGAGACTGATCTTGGCGGTGAGTTGCACCTTGCTGGTGGTGATCGATGAGGGCGACAGGGATAGGTTTTCCAGCGTGACTTGTACCGCCGATTTCGGCGCCGGTAATGGCGAAGACGGCCCTTGCTGGGAACTCCCGCGTGACTCCGATGCGGCTGCCGCGATTGTCAGCAACAGGCAGACAAGAATAGCCATTCTCGCTCTAAACATGTGTGTGCGCTCCCCCATCCACGCCGAGGTAAACATCTGTTTTGGCCGTTGCCTATGCATACACCAGCAGAGACAAACTTGATGTGACGAATGTAACACCTGTGCGTGAGGCAATTTGGCGGGAAATATCAATTTTTCTAGTTTCTAGTTTCAAGATTTTGATAACGGGAGCCATTCGGTGGCAGAAAATGCTCACGCAGACACAAGTCCGCTCAAGTGTGGCCACCTATCCTGAGTAGA
>JBEKQR010000120.1:0-10588 GCA_049519515.1 Candidatus Korobacteraceae bacterium | reverse complement strand
GTCGCGTCCGATGTAGAAGGTGTCGGGCAGGAACTGAACGTTGCCGTATGCGTCGGCCACCGATTCCTTGCCCAGTAGCACGGGATAGTTGACGCCCAGCCGCTGCGCAAATGAGCCGACCGTCTTCTGATCGGCATCGTCCATGGCAATCCCGATCACCTGCAATCCCTGCGCGCCGTACCGCTGCTGCAAATCCACGAACCACGGCATCTCTTCCTTGCACGGAGGACACCAGGTGGCCCAGAAATTCAACAGCACGACCTTGCCCTGATAGTCGGAAAGACGAATGCTCTTGCCCTGCAAATCTTTGAGTTCGAATTCGGGAGCCGGTTGCCCTTTGACATTGCCGCCGGCCCTTCCCGGCGGAAGCGACGCATCGCCCGCCGAGCGGTTTGCCAGGTAGCGTCCGCCAAAGAACATGGCAGCTACCAGCACAATTATCAGCGCCAGGGTAGGGAAGTTAACTTTCACATCCATCTCCGTACAGATTGAGAAAAACGCGCCGCCGCCGAGCGATTCGTGTCAGGGCACGACTTTTTTAGCGCCGCACAATGCCCCGAAGCGGATACATCAACCGTGGAACCCGCCTGCTTACTACGACGCGCTAGAGCGAGAATCGATTCAGAAAACCCAGGTAACCAGACAATATGGTGAAGCGCCCGAGTGCGATCAAGGCCCCGAATACGATCAGCAAAACCCCGCTAACTACTTCGACCGTATGTAGATGCCGCCGGAAGCGTGCGTAGAACGCCAGAAAACGGTTTACCCCAAGCGAGGTGAGCAAAAAAGGCACAGCCAGGCCCAGCGAATAGACGGCCAGCAACAGGATCCCTTTGACCACCGTGTTCTGCGAGCCGGCGAGCACGAGGATGCCGGCCAGGATCGGCCCGATGCAGGGCGTCCAGCCAAAAGCGAAGGCGAAACCCACCAGGAAGGCGCCCAGCGGTCCGGCGCCGCCTACCTGGTGCAAACGCTTGTCGGCGTACAGCGCCTTGATCTTGAGCAGCCCGGTCAGGTGCAGTCCGAAAACGATGATGACCGCCCCGGCGATGATCGCCAGCTCGCGGTGGAACTGGCGCGTCAGTTGGCCCACCGTGGTGGCGACCGCGCCCAGGGCGATGAAGACGATGCTGAAGCCGGCGATAAACATGCACGAGTTCAGCATAACCGGGCGCAGCACGCCGTGGGCTTGCTGGGGCGGGAGCGGCCCGTTTGCCGTCTGCAGATGCTCGGCGCTGGCGCCTGAAATCAGGGAAACGTAGCCCGGCACAAGCGGCAGCACGCAGGGCGAGAGGAACGAAAGCAGCCCCGCCAGAAAAGCGGCAATCGGCAGCGGTAAAGCCAACATGGAACTATTCTAAACGTTTCACGTTTCGCGTTTCACGTTTCCCGGCAAGACCCGTTCTCGCCGTCGTTTTCATCTCTCACCTGGAAGATTGCAACTGGGCGGATTGTTTTACTCGTGAAACGAGAAACGTGAAACGAGAAACGATTACATTCTCAATCCCATCCAGGTCTCTGAGGCCACGATCGAGTTGCCGGGACTATGTGGCTCATATTTCACGCTGGCGGGCAGGCCGCGCCGGCACGAGGTCAGGTTGATGAAGGGGCGCAGGTCGGTGACTTCCTGCGCGCACTCGTACTCGACGCCGCCGACGTCGTAGCTGTAGATCAGGAATTGCTGCTGTTGGCCGCCGTCTTCGGTCTCGCGTACCTCCAGAACCGTGCCATCGGTAATGCGGCCGGTGGCGCTGAGCTTCCTCCGCCGCTCGCGCTCGCGCTGCGCCGGAGTCTTGCGATTTCTGCCAAGGTAATACGCCATGACCCCGGTGACGAAAGCCACGCAGCCGGCAGTCAGCAGAAGTTGACGAAGCGAACTCATGACTTAATCCAACCCAGGCCCCGGTCCACCCGCGCGTGCCACTCGCGCGTGCCTCACATCTGCCGTAGTTGGCAGATGTGGGTTATTCCAAAATCGGCATCTGGGGACACCGAAGGCTACTCGCCGACAATCGAATTCCGCAGCGAAGGGTGCCCCAGGTTCCGCGCCGCGCTTTTCGGCGCTAACCTGGGGAATAGCCCCATTGATCACTATTCACCGACGATCTGATTACGCAGCGTGCCGACGCCCTCGACAATCACTTCGACGGTGTCGCCAACGTTCATGGGACCGACGCCGGCGGGGGTCCCGGTGGCGATAATGTCGCCCGGCACCAGCGTCATCACCTCGCAGATAAAGCGCATCAGGTATTCGATGTTAAAAATCAAGTCGCGGGTATTGCCATCCTGCCGCACTTGGCCGTTTACCAGTCCCTGGACGTCGAGTTCAGAGGTATCCAGGCCGGTGGCGATGACCGGGCCGACCGGGCAGAAGGTGTCGAACCCCTTGCCGCGGGTGAACTGCACGTCCTTGCGCTGAATATCGCGCGCGGTTACGTCGTTGACGCAAGTGTAGCCCAGAATGTAATCGCGAACATCGGCGTCAGGGCCAAGCTTGTGGCAGGTGCGCCCGATCACCACGCCCAGCTCCGCTTCGTGGTCGAGCCGGCTGGTAAGTTTGGGCTTGACGATGTTCCCGCCGGAGGGCAGCAGCGACGAGGGCGGCTTGAGGAAGAGCAGCGGCTCGGGAGGAACCGGGTTCTGCAGCTCTTTGGCGTGCTCGATGTAATTGCGGCCGATGGCGACCACCTTGGTGACCAGAGGCAGCGGAATCAGCAGCTTTGCCGAATCCAGGGGAAGCGGGCTGGGCAGACGCTGGGCCTTGGAGGCATCGGGCAACAGAATCCCCCCGGGCATTCCCGAAGGGTCGATCTCCAGGCGCGGGCCGGCCATGCGGGCCGTGATCACATCCTGCCCATTGGCCGTCTCGACCAGGCCATAGTGAACTCCATCTTTGTCAACAAAGCGGCAGAAACGCATAAAGCCTCTTTCTAGGGTATGGATTCGGTTGCCGGTTCGGAGCGCGGACTCTCGTTGCCTCGCTCGTCCACTGCACTGACACTGTAAATATAGCTATGCCCCGCGGCGACGTTATCATCCCGGAAAGCCGGAGCCCTCACCAACTGCGGGTTGATCCGCGCCGGCGCCGTTCCCGGCTCGGCGCGGAAAACATTGTAGCCCGCCAGATCAGCTTCGCTGTTGGGAGCCCAGGTCAAATCGATGAACGACTTCTGCCCGGTTCCGGAGAAAACCGCTTGCAGGCCGGTGGGGGTTGCCGGCGGGAAAATATCGTGCGGCAGCACCTGTACGACCGGCGAGTCTTCGCTCTCGAACTCCATCGGCACGCCACCGGCCAGTTGCACGCGGGTAACGCCCGTCACCTTGTAGTGGTATGCATGCTCCCATTCGAAACTGCGGTCGGAGAACGTAACCGTACCGCTCGTGAAAGGAACCTCCCGCAGCAGCGTATAGACCGCCGCATCGACCGGCTTACGGAATACACGGAAGAAGTAGCTAACGTTGCCGGGGGTGCCGGGGCCCCCAACAACGGCCTCTTTTGCCGTTGTTGGGGTGGAAGTGCCGGGCCGTTCCGGGGCAGTCCAGCGCAGCAGCACCGAGTCAGGCGTCACTTCGGCCCGCAGGTCTTTTACCGGCGGCAACGCCGGAGCCAGCGGAACTGGGACCTGGTTGGAAAGACCCGCGCTCTTGCCATGATGGTTCAACACCTGGATGGTGTAAACGGCAAACTGCGTGGCGCTTTGCATCCCGGCCGGCAGCACATCTTCGAATCCCACCTGCGGCTTGCGCCCCGGCGCCGCGGTCGAGTGCAACTCCTCGGGGCGCAGGGTCTTTAGTGGCTGGCCGCACTCGCTCATCGGAAACTCGCCGAGCGAGCGGCAAACCAGCGTGAGCCCCGGCCGGCGGATCTTCCTCCCCTCCATTGTTTCGATCGGCTGGCTCCAACTCAGGAGCACGCGGTCGCCCTTGCGCTCCGCCGCCAGATCGTTCACCGGGCGCGGCAGCTCCAGCGCGGGCGGCATCGGCGCTCCGGGAGTACCGCAGCCGGCGGCCAGGCACAAACACAGCGCCGCTAACAAAAATAGAAGATGCGCTCGCATCGGGAAGGGAGCCCCTCCGACGCCGTTTTGGCAATCGGCTGGTACAAGACATTCAGCCTACCAGAATGCAGACGCTACAAACCACGACAAAAATCGGCAGGTGCTTGTTACGTGCCGGGGTCCCCAGCAGACTCTTCGTTTGCGCCTGCTGGGGTTGTCAGGCGCTCCCTGTAGGTTGAATAATCCGGAACAAGCCGGTCGTACGATCTCGTCATCAGTGGCGAAGAGATCATGAAGTCCGCCGAGGCGCGGTTGCAGGCAACCGGGATGTTCCACACCACCGCGATGCGCAGCAGGGCCTTGATGTCGGGATCGTGCGGCAGCGGCTCCAGCGGGTCCCAGAAGAAGATCACGAAATCGATTTCCAGTTCGGAGATCTTGGCCCCGATCTGCTGATCGCCGCCCAAGGGACCGCTTTCCAGCTTATGAATGCTGATATCCAACGCCCTCTCCAGAATTTCTCCGGTGGTGCCGGTTGCGTACAACGCGTGTTCGGCCAGCGAATCGCGGTTGAAGGCGGCCCACTCGAACAGATCGCGTTTTTTGTTGTCGTGAGCAACCAGGGCGATGTTCTTGCGCGGCGCCATCGGCAGCACTTTGTGGTTGGTTCGGCTCATTTGTCTCCTTTTGGATTACCCCAATTTGATGCGTGAGCCGCTGCTGCTGGTGCGCGTTTGCCGTTACTTCCGGCGCTCCGCGGCGAAAAATTAAAATTTTGCAAAATTTCGGGCGCCGCACCCTTTATCTCCGGCGTGTGAAGGAAGCCTCCGCCACCAGCCGGCTAAGGCAGGCCATACCATCAGTGTCAATGCCGAATGGGCCTTTAGTTCCGGGCCCTTGAGCAATCTTCGAGTAAAGTAATTCCTGGCGCGTGCTTATGCTGCGCAGACTTTACTATAGGCAGGTTCAGAGCCGTGAATTGCTTCAATAGAATAGGTGCTGTCGTTTTCGCTTTTTCGCTTCTGCTGCCGAACGCGCTCGCGCAGACCGCCGATGGCAGCTCTGATCGCAGCCTGGGAGACATTGCCCGCGAGGAGCGCGAGAAGAGGCAGGCCAAAGGCCGACAGCTCACTGCCGAACAGCAAACCATTCAGTCGCAGCGTGAGCCGGAAGCGAGCACTATTGTTCGAGAAGTTCCCATCGACCCGGTGAAGGAGGCCGACATCCAGCGGCTGCTGAACCTTACCGGCGCAAAGGCGAATATCGAGCAGGGCATGGCCAACATGGAAAAGACCGTTGCTCCCCTGCTGGTCCGCTCGTTCCCGCCCGGAGCTTACCGCCAGCAACTAATTGATCTGTTTTTCGCCAAGCTCCGCTCGAAGACCGACGTGCAAGAGCTTCTCAATTTGGCTGTCCCGATCTATGACAAGTATCTATCCGACGAAGATATCAAGGGCCTGATCGAGTTCTATACCTCGTCTCTCGGACGAAAGGCGGTCACGGCGCTTCCTAAAGCGGCAGACGAAATGCGCGATCAGTCACGGAAATGGGGCGAAGGAATAGGACGCCAAGCCATGAAGGAAGTCCTGGCGGAGCATCCCGAACTGGCCAAAGCTTTAGAGGAAGCGGCCAAAGCCGCAAATCTCCGCTAAGTATCAGCAGCCTGGCAGGCTGAGTTCATGTCCAGACCAGTTCTGCTTTAAAGCTCTCTGTGTGACCGGCCTACGCCCTCAGTCGGTGCCCACCGGCACCCAGCGATACTTATGCCCATCCCAGTAAATCTGGGCGTGGAGGCCGGTAGTATCGGTGGCGAACAGGGCGGAGACAACCTTCTTTTTGAAGCGCGCGCTGCCTACCTGGATCTGCCCGAACTCCAGGTTCACAATGACGAACTTCAACTTGGGGTTGGCAGTCCGCCATTGATGGCAAATGGCCACGTAGCGCGCCTGCTGCTCGGTGTTGACAGGGAATGTCATCATCACCTTCGGGTCGCCATAGCCGAAAAAGCTGTGGTAGGGGTCAATAAGCTTGTAGTTGTATGCGGCCTGGTCCTGGGCCGGATTGCCGGTTACCACCACGGCGAGATCCTCCACGCCATCGCCATCAAAATCGCCGAACATGGGCGGGAAAGCCGGAGCTAGCTTCAAGTGCGTGCCGAACTCGCGCGCGATCGTGGCGCGAACCAATTCCATCCGTTGCGCCTCGGACTCGGTAGCCGCAGGCGTAGCCGGTTTCGCCTCCGGCCCCGGTCCCTTTTTCGCATGGCTCGGGCCGGCTGCCAGGCCAAGCGGTAGCCACAACAGGGTGGCGAACAAAACAATAAGCGGGCGCATACCGCTACTCTACCGCGAAAGTGGGCAAGCGAATAGTAAATACCTGAGAACGACCCCACCCCGTATAATCGCCGCAGGCTAGTGCCCCACATCTGCCAAAATCAGGCAGATGGGGGCACGGTTCTTGATTGCGGATAGATAACGATGCGAATACTCTTCCTCGCCGACATTCACTCCAACCTGGAAGCGCTGGAGGCGTGTCTGCGGGCCGGTAAAAAGTGGGATCTGCTGGTCAACCTGGGAGACGCGGTTGGCTACGGCGCCGACCCCAATGCGGTGATCGAGCGTGTGCGCCCGCTCGGCGGAATCCGCGTGCGCGGCAATCACGACCACGCGGTGCTGGACAAGAAGTTGCAGGAAGGCTTCAACCCGATCGCCGCGCAGGCGGTGCAGTGGACGCGCAACGTGCTGACGCCCGAGAATCTCGACTGGCTGGCGGGGCTGAGCGCAGGACCGGTTGCAGACGCGCGCCTGCCGCAAACGCAGTTTGTGCACGGCTCGCCGGCTGACGAGGACGAATATGTTATGAGTGTGTCCTCGGCGCTCCGCGTGCTTCGGGGCAGCACGATGGAGCTGATCTTCTTTGGCCATACCCACTTTCAGAGCGCGATGGAATACAGGGACGGTCAGGTCCAGAACATACCTCCGAGCTACAATGTCGAGCCCGGAGTGCCCGAGCGCTGCGATCTACCGCTGGAGGCGGGCGCGCGCTACCTGGTCAACCCCGGCTCGGTCGGCCAACCGCGCGATGGCGACTGGCGCGCGGCATTCGCCCTGTACGACTCCGCCAGCCGCCAAGTCTCGTTCTGGCGCGTGCCCTACGAGGTGGAGCAGGCAAAGCAGAAGATTCTCGCCGCCGGCCTGCCGCAACGCCTGGCATCGCGCCTGAGCGAAGGACGGTGAGGCAGTTTCAGGTTTCCATTGTTCTATGCCATTTCGCAAGTTTCCTTCCAGAAGAACGCCGGCCCAGTCCGGGGAGTTGTTTGGCGGCTCCAGCCAGTCTCCGGGAAACGAGATCGTCGCCCACATTGACGGCGGAGCGCGCGGCAATCCGGGGCCGGCC
Source organism: Candidatus Korobacteraceae bacterium (assembly GCA_049519515.1). GTDB lineage: Bacteria > Acidobacteriota > Terriglobia > Terriglobales > Acidobacteriaceae > CAWBRT01. The sequence goes on along the minus strand of JBEKQR010000120.1, from coordinate 3,194 downwards.
GGCTACGGCGCGCTGATCCAGGACGCTGCCGGGCGGCCCGTGGCCGAGTTGAGCGAATACCTCGGAGTGCAGACCAACAACTTTGCCGAGTACGCGGCGCTGTTGGGCGTGCTGGAGTACGCCGTCAAGCACGGGCACAAGGCGCTGCGGGTGATAAGCGATTCGGAGCTGCTGGTCAAACAGATGCGCGGCCAGTACAAGGTCAAAAACGAAGCGCTGAAGCAGATGGTGCACGAGGCGCGCGAGCTGATCAGCCGCCTCGACTGGTTCCAGGTGAGCCACGCGCCGCGCGAGCATAACCGCCAGGCCGACCGGCTGGCCAACGCCGCCATGGATCGCGGAACCGGACGCGAACAGTAGGCCGTGCCCGGCGGGTGGCCCACTCAAGCCCGTTGTTGTTGGCTTGAGTGGGGAGTTTCCTATACACGAAAACAACTACCCCACACAAGTAAAGCTTGTATGTGGCACCCCGCCGTCCCACCAGTTCAATCTTCCTGAAATAATCGCAACGCAAATTTCCAACTCGAAAGTGACACCCGAAGCCGCCCCATTGTCGAGGAAAACAGAAACCAGCAACTCTGGATCGGCAGCTTGCATCTCAATCGTGTAGTGGTTGGCGGTGCTCCCAACATCGCGTCACTCGGCCCCGGTTCAGATCCCAAATATTGCTGAAAAGAGGCGCCTCGATGACTTTCGAGCGGAACTCCAAGCTCTGCCTTGGTCTTGTTTGCCTGTTTTTCCTCATTGTCTGCACGGCCTGCGGCAGCGGTGGAAGTTTCGTCCTTTCTGGCATCCAGAGCCTGCCTGGCTGGCAAGCGTGTACCGGCCCAGTCTGTGCCGGAGGCGTCGGCAATGCCACCTATGCCATCTTCCAAGGCGAGTCGTCACCCTCTCTGGATAACAATTCGGCAGAATTCCAGATCGGGGGAAGCACCGGATTCTCGAACGTGAAGTGGACGGAAACGTTACCAGCCGATAATAGCGTCAGCCATTTCACCCTGGACCTGCAGGCATATCTGACCGACCCCGGCGCCCCACAATCTCTCGCATTCGGGGTGTCGCAAATTGTGAGAGGGGTTTACTACTCCTTTAAGTTCCAGTGCGATTTCAAAGGGGGGAGCGGCGTTTGGCAGGTGTGGGACGCCGCGAACCAGGGATGGGCGCCTACCCAAATCGCTTGCACGCAGCTACCCGCCAATCAGTGGATACACTTTATCTTTGACATGGAGCGGACAAGTTCCAACAAGCTTCACTACAAAGATTTCTCAATTAACGGTACACCCAACGTCCTTGACCTCTATTTCAATCCGAGCGCCAAGACGCCGGATGCCATCGTGATTCACTTCGACGAAGATGGGGACGCCTCCCAAGACTCGTACTCGGTGTGGTTGGACGAAGTGACCCTGTCAGCCAGTTAAAACAGCTTCAAGGTTCCAGCCTTGCAGAAAGGGCTCCGCTGTCTTTGCCAAGGCAGGGAGCCCTTCGCGGCCCGGGAGGAAGGACGCCTATTTTCCCGCCAGCTCGCGCTTGACGGTTTCGCTGACCAGTTTGCCGTCGACGCGCGCCCCGCTGAAGCGCGCCATCGTGTTCTTCATCACCGCGCCCATGTCCTTCATGGTAGGCGAGCCCATTTCGGCGATCACTGCCTTGACCGTGGCGGCGACTTCCTGTTCGCCCAGCGCCTTTGGCAGGTAGGTCTCGATGATCTCGATCTCCTGCTGCTCTTTTTGCGCCAGCTCCAGGCGGCCTCCCTTGGTGAACTGCTCGATGGAGTCCTTGCGCTGCTTGATCAAGGTGGCCAGCACCTGCATCTCTTCCTTTTCGTCGAGCGGCGAGCGCTTGTCGATCTCCCGGTTTTTGAGCCCGGCTTTCACCATGCGCAGGGTCGAAAGCCTCAACTCCTGCTTGGCGCGCATGGCGTCAACCATGTCTTTCTGAACTTGTTGGGTGATGCTCATGAGGGGATTATAAGAGATTCGCTCGGAGCAGGGGATTGGATTATCAGGTTTCAAGGTTTCAGAGTTTCAAAGTTAGAAGATTATCCACATAAGTCCAGAGAAACGTTGAAACCTTGAAACTTTGAAACCTTATCGCGCCAGGCGCAAGCACAGATCTCAACTTGGCTTTTGCTGTGGCACCTGTCGCCGCAGGTCGAGCAGCGCCTCTTCGGGCAACTGCTCCTTGGACTCCTCCACCAGCTTGCGGTCGTCGACGAACAGGTTGCGCGCATCGTGCAGCATGGCGGCAAAGGCCTCTTCGTAGGTCTTGCCCTTTTCGCTGCGGCGTTCGAGCGAGCGCCCGCTTTGCGCGTCGTAGATGCGAACGCTGCAGCCGCTCTTGGAGTTGCTCATTGCCAGAAAGCGGCCCTGGCCGTCCTGCTCCACGTAAAACCAGGCGTGTGGTGCCGCCGCGGGCTTCAGTTCGGCCGGGGGCTGTTCCTGGGGAGCGTTGGCGGGGTTGTAATAGAGGATGCGGCTGCAGGAATCACAGGTGACGATCTTGTTCTCGATTCGCAGTTCGTTGTACGCCTGCGGACGCAACAAGACTTGGCAGGCCGTACATCGCTGCTCGCGCGCCTCCGCCAGGGCAATGCCGCGCAAGCGCACGACGCGGTCGTAGCGCGCCAGCAGGTCGGCATCGCTCGCCTGCCGCAACTGCTTCTGCCGCGCCCGCAGGCCGCCGAGTTGATGCTGCGCTTCCGCCGTCCGGGCGCGCACTTCCTCCTTTTGCTTTTCGATCTCCTTGGACTCCTCCACCAGCTCCTGCTGTGCTGTCTTCAGGTCGTTGTGCTTGGCATCGGAATCGAGCATCGCCTCCAGTATCTTGTCTTCCAGCTTGCCGATTGCCTCCTCGGCGAAGCTGATCTCATGCATCAAGGCGCGGTACTGTTCGTTGGTCTTGACCGCCAGCGACTGCTCGCGGAACTTGGAGATATGCTCGTTCTGCCCCTGGATCTCGGATTCGTACTTGCGGCGCGCAACCTCGTCGGCCTTGATCGCCGCCTGCGCCTTGGCCACGCGCTGGTTGGCGTCGGCCAGCTTGGCCTCGATGGCCTGCACGCGCTTGGGCAGGGCCGCGATCTCCGCCTGCAGGCGCGAGATTTCAGCCTCCACCTGCTGCAGCTCGATCAGTTGTGCCAGATCCTGGTTCATGGAAGAACTTGAGGAATTCTAGCACGCGCCCTTTGCTTGGGC
>JBEKQR010000119.1:0-15677 GCA_049519515.1 Candidatus Korobacteraceae bacterium | reverse complement strand
GCTATCAGGACACGCATTTCAGTTGTGCCGAGACACGACCGGGGATACCGGGCCTCAACCCCGGAGGTTTCCGCGCCGGCTGCAGGCACAAAAACTCCCTCCGGTCGAGCGGACCCATTTACCGGGCAGAGACCGGTGTTCCACCGGGGCAAATCGCTACTTCGTCGAGTCCTTCAGTTTGTCGACCAGTTTCTCGGCAATTCTTTTTTGGCCACCGGCCATCTTTGACCAACCGGGCATAGCCCGTTCGCTTTCCTCCGCTGTCCACAACACCACCGAGCCGCGGTTGTCAGTGATGGTGACGGTCGCAGTGGAAAGATTTTTATTAACCGTTGCGGCCTTGGTGCCGGAGGTTCCGGTCATGATGGCGTCGGCATCTTCCTTATGCGTGACAATAACCAGGCGGTTGGGCATCTTGGCCACGATTTCAGCCCTAATGTACTTGTCCAGCTCGTTGGGCATTGCCTCGACGTACAGCTTCTTCACCTCGCGAAGGGAAGTGACCGCCGGCCCGCTGGGAGCGGGACTGGCAGGCGCAGGCTCGGGAGTCGCTGCTTTGTTCTGTGCTTGCAGAGCCGCAGAACCGAGAAAAACCATCGCAGCCGCGGCCAGCAGTAAGGGCAAACTGAAATGTAAGCGTCTCATGCGGTCATCATACCTCATTGTCCAGCATTGTCCAGCGGTTGCAAGGCATGGGACCGCTTGGGAGGCAAGCCTGGCATCGGGCTTGCCGGGGCACCGCTAAGCCCTGATTTTTCAGGCGATCCCTATTCACCGGCTACAGTCCGGTGCTTCCACCGGGACATGGCAGCTATAGTTCCCTTTAGAACTCCATACTCCCGATTGACAGCGATGAATTTTGGGTGGAGTATAAGCGCCACAAACATCAGAGACATCCGAGCGTTGCCCGGCCATGGCGGGAGGAATGACAGGTCAACGAGTTCGGGGCTCCTGAACTGAGCGGGATTCTCAGGATGGAGGATTGTATGGAGCAGCAGAAACCGGTCGCCGGCGGCGAAACACTCACCTACCGCATCGTTGGACATGCGATCGATCAGTCGCCGATAACGCGTCCCTTGATCGGGGTAATCATCATTGCCGCCCTGGCGTCGTTGTTCGATGCGGGCGACGCTTACCTGTTGGGCTTTGCCATGCCGGGCATCGCCAAGGAATTCAACGCCAAGCCGGAGACCCTGGGCTTGATCGGCTCGTCGGTTTTGATCGGCATGACCATCGGATCATTTGCCTGGGGATGGATCGCCGACAAGTGGGGCCGCAAGATTGCTTTCACCGTGACCATCTTGATGTTCTCCATTCTTACGGGTATTTGCGGCCTGGCTCCCTCGATTGGTTTCCTGATCGGCGCGCGCTTCCTCACCGGGCTGGGCATCGGCGGGTCGATCCCGGTCGATGCCTCGATTCTGGCCGAATTTGCTCCGGCCCGCATTCGCGGTTACTCCGGCGGAGCCTTGCCCATCGCCTGGCCGGTGGCGACATTTCTCACCTCCGCGGTGGCGTTGATTGTGCTTCCGCGATGGGGCTGGCGGGGATTGTTTTTCGTGGGCGTGATACCGGCCCTGCTGACCTTCTGGGTGCGGCGCAACGTTCCGGAATCTCCGCGCTGGCTGGCCAATCGCGGCCGCTTCGCCGAAGCCAGAAAAGCGCTCCACTACCTCCAAATTGACGATGAGGCCATCGAACGCTCTCGCCTGGCGGTGCAGAACGAACCGCCGCTGCCCATGCTTCCCACGGCCGTCTTCCGCGACTTGTTTACGCCCGAGTTGCGCCGCCGCACGATCCACACCTGGATCATCTGGATCCTGCCGCTGATGACTTCCTGGGGCATGAACCTGTGGCTGCCAAAGCTTTTCATGCAACTGCATGGAACGACCCTGCAGCAGGCAGTCCGGTACATGCTGTACATCTCGTTCTTCTCCATCACCGGGCGTTTTCTGGTGTACTTCCTGAGCGAGAAGGTCGGGCGGAAGTTCTTTATAGCGTTGGGGTACTCGGTAGGCGGAGTTATTCTCTTCTTTCAAATCTGGGCCGGAAGCGCAACCCAGTTCTTCTTGGTCGCCGCTTTCTTTCAGTTGTTCCTGGAAATGGGCGCCTGCGGCATGACGATTTATACCCCGGAGGTTTATCCGCTTCACATCCGCGTGCTGGGAGCTTCTACCGCCATGGGCTTGGGGCGCATTGGCGGCGCGATCGGCGCATATACCATCGGCCTTTTCATGGGAGCCGGGCGGCCGGAGGGAATCTGGATTTTCCTGGGAACGGGCTGCCTGATCGCCGGCTTGGCTACCATCTGGCTGGGAATTGAGCCCAAGGGCCAGAACCTTGAGCAACTCAACAAGGAGGGCACAGAGGGCGCGGCCAAAATACATGAAAAGGAAGCAGCCGCATCCGTGGGGAAATAGGCGGAGTCCGGTTATCTGTCATAACTTCATTGGCCTCATGGGTGGCGCATGGGCGCTTCGCCTTGCCAATGAACAATTCACTTGGGAGAGGATCATGGTATCAACTGAAACCGACAAGCAAACCCAGAGTGTCGTTGCCGACGGCATGCGTATCGATTGGGACGTGCCGGTCCCGATGGAAGACGGCGTCGTGCTGCGCGCGGATGTGTTCCGGCCAGTAAAAGAGGGGCATTATCCCGTCATTCTGAGCTATGGGCCCTACGGCAAGGGCCTGTCTTTCCAGGAGGGCTATAAGGGCCAGTGGAACCGCATGACCGGCGCCTATCCTGACATTGCGCAAGGCTCGAGCAACAAGTACCAGGTCTTCGAGCTGATCGACCCGGAGAAGTGGGTTCCCGACGGCTATGTCATCGTGCGCGTGGACAGCCGCGGCGCCGGCCGTTCGCCGGGGGTGGTCGAGATCTGGTCGCCGCGCGAAAACAAGGACCTGTACAACTGCATCGAGTGGGCCGCGGTGCAGCCCTGGAGCAACGGCAAGATCGGCCTGAACGGCATCTCTTACTACGCCATGAACCAATGGTATGTCGCCTCGCTGCAGCCGCCGCATCTGAAGGCTATCTGCGCCTGGGAGGCCGCCGCCGATTATTACCGCGAGATCGCGCGCCACGGCGGCATCTTTTGCGACTTCCTGCGTTCCTGGTTCTACCGCCAGGTGGTGTCGGTGCAGCATGGCAAGGGAGAGCGCGGCCGCGGGCGGAGCGTGGTGACGGGCGAGCTGGTATCAGGGCCGGAGACGCTGCCGGAAGAGATGCTGGCCAAGAACCGTATTGACCCGAGCGCGGAGTCGCTGAAGCGTCCCCTGGACGGTCCCTACTACCGCGAGCGCTCGGCCGCGTTCGACAAGATCAAGGTGCCGCTGCTGTCGGCGGCCAACTGGGGCGGCATGGGACTGCATCCGCGCGGCAACTTCGAGGGCTACGTCAATTCGGCCTCCAAGCAGAAGTGGCTGGAGGTGCACGGCAACTCGCACTTCGCGCCTTTCTACCGCAAAGAGGGCGAGATGCTGCAAAAGCGCTTTTTCGGACATTTTCTGAAGGGCGAGAACACCGGCTGGGATAAACAGCCGCCGGTGCAGTTGCAGATCCGCTATCCGGGCGAGAAATTCGTAATCCGCGACGAGAAGGAATGGCCGCTGGCGCGGACCGAATGGACCAAGTTTTACCTCGACCCCGTAAACCGCAGCCTGGCGCGCAAGCCGAAATCCGGCGCGGCCATCGAGTACGAAACCACCGGCGACGGCATTACCTTTTACATGCCGCCGCAGACGCACGAGGTCGAGATCACCGGGCCGGTGGCGGCCAAGCTCTTGGTTTCTTCGGAGACGACCGACGCCGATCTTTTCCTCGCCTTGCGTCTCTTCGATGCGGACGGCAAGGAGGTCTTGTTCATCGGCACCAATGATCCCTTGTCGCCGATTGGCCTCGGCTGGCTGCGCGCTTCGCACCGCAAGCTCGATCCCAAGCGCTCCCTGCCTTACCGTCCCTACCACTCGCATGATGAGCCTTGGCCGCTGAAGCCGGGCGAGCCGGTCGAACTCGACATCGAGATCTGGCCGACCTCGATCGTGGTGCCGCCGGGCTATCGCCTGGCGCTCAATGTGCGCGGCAAGGACTTCAACCACGGCCAGGGAGATAGAGGCTTTGCCGGCGCCATGTATCCGATGACCGGCATCGGCCCCTTCCTGCACAACCATCCGGAGGACCGCCCGGCCGCGATCTTCGGCGGCCGCAACCGGCTGCACTTTGAGCCGGGGAAGGAGTCTTACCTGCTGTTGCCAGTCATCCCGCAGAAGTCCGGCAAATGACCGGATTATTTGCCGGGCGGAGACCGCAACCGGCCTCCGTCCGGCAACGCGGCGACGAGTGTTCCGGTTCCCGTTTCCTGTCACCCAAGCTTCCCCTCTGTGGGTATACCTTCTTGGGAGCCGCTCTAAGGATTTTTACCTGAGTCACTCAATAGAGCTATTCGTCCGCTTCCAGCCACGGCGGACCTTCTCAGGACTGCGTTTTCGGCTGATGGATATCGCTCAGCGTGAGCTGGGCGGAGCCCGAAAGCGGCTTTATTACGCCATTTCGCCTTTTTATGTCACAGGCGCTTGTGATCTCCCTCACGGCAGCACTGGATCAGGATGGTAGATGCTTTAAATGTCACGGTCTGGGTCAGAAGCGGTAGCGAAAAGGGCATCAGAATTTAACCTGAGAGACACTCACAACGCGCACTTCGGCATGGAAGCGGCGCCGGTCCCGGTTGGCAGCCACACCTGCTTCTCGTATCACACGGTAGAGGAACGCGACGATGTCGCTGAGCCTTTTCTTTTCGCCAGGGTCTGGGCGCCGGGCGCAAGTGCGTAGCGGACCAGGCGGCGGAGCATCGGCGCGGCTTAAGCGCTTCCGGCGTGAACGTGAGCACCATTGCGGCCAGTCAACTCCAGGAGTTGCATAGGGCGCATGGATAAACGCCGCGAGAGTTCCGGGCATCGGTGGCTGCCGCCGCGCAATTTGACCCCGGCTACGCAGTATGCGCTGGCGGTTGCGGCTACGGCATGCGCAACCGCTCTGGCTCAAGTCCTTCCTTACAGCAGCGCCAGTCCGGTTTTCGGGTTCTTTTTCCTGGCGGTGTGGGCAGCGGCTTGGATAGGCGGACTCCGGGTCGGGCTTTTCGCTTGCGTCCTGTCGTTCGTTGAAGCTTCCTACTTCCTTCTGCCTCCGCACTACAGCTTCGCGCTCAAGAGCGCCAGCCAGCACTTTCGCCTGCTGATGCAGTTTTCGATCTCCGCCGTCGGGGTCTTGATTGTGGCAAAACTGCGGTCGGTGGTGCTGGAGAACGCCGAGCTGCTGGCGCAACGCGAGGCCCATATCACGGCTCTAAGCGCAGCCCAACAGAGTTTGCAGGAGAGCCGGGAATGGCTGGGCGTCACCCTGAACAGCATTGGCGATGCGGTCATGACCACCGATGCGCAGGGCCGCGTAACCTTCCTGAATCCGGTGGCCGAAGCGCTTACCGGCTGGAGAACGGAAGAGGCGCTGGGGCAGCCGGTCGAGCACGTCTTCCGCATTATCAACGAACCAACCGGCAAGAAGGCCCCGGACCTGGTGCAGCAGGTGCTGCGCGAGCGGCGCGGCGCGACTCTGGCAAACAATACCTGCCTGGTGACCAAGACCGGTCGCAGCGTGCCGATAGAAGACAGCGCGGCGCCCATCTGGGACGCGAACAACACTATTCTGGGCGTGGTTCTGGTGTTCCACGACGTTACCGAGCGCCGGCGCGCGCAGCAGGCCTTGCGCGAGAGCGAGCAGCGGGTGCGCCTGAAACTCGACAGCATCCTCTCGCCGGAAGGCGACATAGGCGTCCTGGAACTGGCCGACATTATCGACGTTCCGGCGCTGCAATTGCTGATGGAGCAGTTTTACGCGCTGGCTCACATTCCCGTCAGCATCACAGACCTCAAGGGCAACAGGCTGGTCGGTGCGGGCTGGCAGGATATCTGCACCATGTTCCACCGCGTCAACCCGGAAAGCTGCAAGCACTGCCTGGAGAGCAACCTCGAGCTTTCGAGGGGCGTCAGGCCGGGCGAATTCAAGCTCTATAAGTGCAAGAACAACATGTGGGACGCGGTCACGCCGCTGGAGATCGGCGGTAAACACGTCGGCAATATCTTTTCGAGCCAGTTCCTCTTCGATGACGAGTCGCCGGACCGGGAACTGTTCCGCGCACAGGCCAGGCAATACGGATTCGACGAGAGCGCGTACCTGGCCGCGCTGGACCGCGTGCCGCGGCTTAGCCGCGAGACGCTGACGGCCGGCATAACTTATTTCACCAGGCTGGCCGACATAATTTCAAAGCTCAGCTACAGCAACATCAAACTGGCGCGCTTCTTGTCGGAGCGGGACGCGCTTACCGGGACGCTGCGGGCGAACGAGGCGCGCCTGCGGCTGGCGCTTGACGCCGCCAAGTCCGGCACCTGGGAATGGGATCTGGAAACCGGCAAAGGCGCGTGGTCGGATGAAGTCTGGGGGCTGTACGGCGTGGAGCCGCATGCTTTTGAGCCTTCGCATGCTAACTGGCTGGCGATGGTGCATCCGCAAGACCGCGCCATGGCCGAGCGCATTACCGCCGAGGCCGCCAACACGGCCAGCGAGCTTAGCTTGGAATACCGCGTGGCGGAAGCCGACGGAGAGCCCCGCTGGTTGATGGTTTGCGGTCGCCCGGTGCGCGACGCCAAAGGACGCCTGCTGCGCTTTGCCGGCATCGTGATGGACATCACCGAGCGCAAGCAGGCCGAGCAGGCGCTGATCCGCAGCGAGAAGCTGGCCTCGGTGGGCCGCATGGCGGCCACGGTCGCGCACGAGATCAACAACCCGCTGGAAGCCATCACCAACCTGGTGTTCATCGCCTACAACGACCCGTCGCTCTCCGGGCGCACGCGGGCGAACTTGCGGCTGGCGCAACAGGAGCTGGAGCAGGTCGCGCATTTGACCCGGCAGACACTGGGGTTTTATCGCGAAAACTCGACGCCCGGCCCGGTGCAATTGGCGGAGCTGGTGGACGAAGTCCTGGAGTTGTACGCCCGCAAGCTAAAGTACAAAAACATCAAGGTGCAGCGCGAGTATGGAGGCAAGGACCGCATCTTTGCGCTGGCGGGGGAGATCCGGCAGGTGATCGCCAACCTGGTCGCCAACAGCATCGACGCCGTTGGCGAGGGCGGCAGAATGACCATCCGCGTCTCATTGTTGCCGGGCGCAGCCAAGGGGAATAGAGAAAAAGTCAGGCTGACGATCGCCGATAACGGCACGGGAATCGACCCGGAACACCGCAAGCACATTTTCGAGCCCTTCTTTACCACCAAGCAGAGCGTGGGAACCGGCCTGGGGCTGTGGGTGACGAGCGAAATCGTGAAAAAACACAGCGGGCTCATTCGCGTGCGCAGCCAAAAGGGCAGGGGCACCGTGTTCTCCGTGTTCTTCCCGGCGGAAGATGCCGGAAAATCATTTGCCAAGCGGGCAGGCGTGAGCGGTTAGCGTTCCCCAAAATGCATGTTCTTTTCCCACATCTGCCAACAGCAGCAGATGTGGGGCACGTAGAGGTGCGCAGGCGTGCTTCGCGCTACGGGACTCAAAGTCAAAACGATCTCGCTTTCCCCACACTGAAGTGTGGGGTTAACGACCATTGCGCTCCGGCGCGTCGCCGGCATTGCATACACCCACTGTAGAATTGGTCTGATATCTCAAGCAGGACAACGTCATCATGGAAAACCTGAAAGCCACCGCCGCCCTGCAGGGGCTGAAGATCATTGAGCTCGGGCAGTTGATTGCCGGCCCGTTCGCCGCCAAGCTGCTGGGGGAATTCGGCGCCGAGATCATCAAGATAGAGCCGCCGGGCGAGGGCGATCCCTTGCGCAAGTGGCGCAAGATCGAGAACGGGACCTCGCTGTGGTGGCACGTGCAGTCGCGCAACAAGAAGTCGGTCGCGCTCGACCTCAAGTGCCCCGAGGGCCAGGACATCTTGCGCAAGCTGCTGGCCGACGCCGATATCCTGATCGAGAACTTCCGCCCCGGGACGCTGGAGAAGTGGGGGCTGGGATGGGAGCAATTGTCGCAGCTCAATCCCAAGCTGATCATGGTCCGCATCTCCGGCTACGGGCAGAGCGGGCCCTATCGCGACCTGCCGGGCTTTGGCGTGATCGGCGAAGCCATGGGCGGAATGCGCTATATCAACGGCGAGCCGGGCCGGCCTCCGGTGCGCTGCGGCATCAGCATCGGCGACTCGATTTCCGCCCTGTATGCGGTCATCGGCGTGCTGCTGGCGTTGCACCATCGCAACCAGCATTCCGGCCGCGGGCAGTGCATAGACGTGGCGCTGTACGAGTCCGTCTTCGGCATGATGGAGAGCCTGATCCCGGAATACGACTGCTTCGGCTACGTGCGCGAACCCAGCGGCAGTGCCCTGCCGGGCATCGCCCCGACCAACGCTTATCTCTGCCGCGGCGGAAAATACGTGCTCATCGGCGGCAACGGCGACGGCATTTTCAAGCGCCTGATGCACGTCATGGGACGGGACGATATCGGCAATGACCCACGCTTCGCCCACAACGACGGGCGCGCCAAGGAAGCCGCATTCCTCGACGCCACCATCGAGGAGTGGACCAAACAGCGCGAACTCAAGGAGATTCTGGACAAGCTGAACACGGCCGGGGTTCCGGTTGGATTTCCCTACACCGCCGCCGACATCGTGGCCGATCCGCACTACCAGGCGCGGGAGATGATCCAGACGATCAATCTGCCTTCGGGTAAAACCTTGAAGGTGCCGGCGGTTCTGCCGAAGCTCAGCGAAACGCCAGGCCAGATCGGCGGCGCCGGCCCGGCGCTTGGCCAGCACACGGACGAGGTGCTCTCGGGGATCGGAATCGACGCGGCGGCGCGCAAATGCCTGCGCGAACGCGGCATCATCTGAAGTGGGGCCTGATGCAACAACCCACATCTGCCAAAAGCGGGCAGATGTGGGGCACGTGCCGGAAAGGAAGTCCATGGAGTCGAAAAGCAAACACCGTTTCTACATCAATGAAGTTGCTCCGCGCGACGGCTTTCAGATCGAAGCCAACTTCATTCCCACGGAAGCCAAGATCAAGCTCATCGACCGTCTCAGCCGCACCGGGCTGGCCATGATCGAGGCAACCTCGTTCACCTCTCCCAAGGCGATTCCGAACCTGCGCGATGCCGAAGAGGTAATGATGGGAATCGAGCGGGTACCCGGAGTGTTCTACACCGCGCTGGTTCCGAATGTGAAAGGCTGCGAGCGGGCAATTGCCTGCAAGGTGGACGAAGTCAACCTGGTAATGTCGGCCAGCGAGACGCATAACCGGGCGAACCTGCGCATGAGCTGCGAGCAGTCGCTGGCGCAGTTTGCCGAAATCGTCAAGCTGGCGCAGAGCGCGCCGGTGGCCATCAACGCCTCGCTTTCGACCACTTTCGGCTGCCCCTTCGAGGGATGGATTGCGCCCGAGCGGATTTTCCACCTGGTGCGGCGCCTGCTCGATCTCGGCATCCCGGGGGTGACGCTCTGCGACACCACTGGCATGGCCAACCCGGCGCAGGTGCGGGCCTTGTGCGAAGGCGTGCGCGCGCGCTATCCCGCGGTGAAGTTCACCATGCACTTCCATAACACCAGAGGCATGGGACTGGCGAACGTGGTGGCCGCCGCGGAGGCCGGGATGCGGCGTTTCGATTCCTCGCTGGGCGGACTCGGCGGGTGCCCTTACGCGCCCGGAGCCAGCGGCAACGTCTGTACCGAAGACATGGCGCACATGCTCGGGCAGATGGGCTACGAAACGGGCGTGAATCTGGACGCGCTGCTGGAAGTGGCGCGCGATCTGCCGGCCCTCGTCGGCCATGAGGTTCCCGGACAACTGATCAAGGCCGGCAAGTCCGAGCGAAAATACGCCAAGCCGGAATGGCTGGAGAGCGGAGACCGCCAGGTTACGCTGGCAGGTCCGAAGTGAAGGGATACATCAATTCCGGTACTGCTCTAGAACCATCTGCCCAAGGCGCCCTGGATGAGCTGCACTATGCCCCAATAGACTTGTTTGTGGCCGAAAAGGACGTATGCGAACACCAGGGCATTGAGAACTGCCCCGACAAAGGCAACCGCGTATCCTAAGGTTGCGATTAGAAGCGCCAGCAGAATCACGAAGCCAAGCAGGGCAAACGGCTGCAGAGCTGGGTCGGAAAGCAGGATGGCAAGCAGCCATGCGGCGGCAACATTGAGCAGCAGTCCAACTAAGGCCCGAGCTATCGGGCGGGAGCGTCCCTGGCGGGAGTAAATATCGCCCATCGAGAACTGGCTGCCTGAGGACATATCCCAACTCCGACAGCCCGTTCGATGACGGCCAGAGACTCTGGGTTGTACGGCTCCTTCTCCGCTAACGGATCAATGGCAGCAGCAGGATCACAATCGGCAGCGTCACCGCGCACAAGGCCGAGGACAGCAACAGCAGCTCCCCGGCTTCCCGGTTCCTAGCGTTGTAGATTACCGGGAGCAGCACTCCCAGGAATGCGCCGGGACACGCCATCAGCAGCACCGGATAATCAGCTTCAACACCAGCCCGCCGGAGACGTTAGCGCCCAGCGACAGGGACTCGCGCGAGAGGACCAGGCCGGTGATAAACAGCGACACCCCGGCGGCAGCCTGTCCATAGAAGCCGATCGAGCGCACCCAGACAGCCGGCAGCGTGTAGCCCGCCAGGGAAAGGCAAAATCCAAGCAACGGGCCCACCACGATGGGCTTGCTCAATGCCTTCAACAGCCCGCGGACAAAGCGGGCGATCTTCCCGCCGGGTCCTGCCCGGGTGGCTCCGGTCTCCAGCAGCACCAGGGACAGGGGCGCCATCACCACGTTGCCGCAGACAATGCCGACCGCTACCGTGGAGGTGCTCTCCGGCCCGTAAAGACCGATAAAAAGCGGCAGGCCGACGGACACCCAGTTGGGCAGGGCCACGGTGAGCGTGACTCCCGCGCTGTCGGCGAGGCTGAACTTGAACACCTTCAGCTCCAGCGCCAGCACGGCGAAAAACATGGAAACCATGGAGAGCGACAGCACCAGGAATAGCCTGCCATGCAGCGCCAGCACATGCCGGGGCGTCTGCGCAGTGGCCAGGAAGAGGGCGCCGGGAAGAGCGTAGCTCATCAGGAAAGTGTTGAGGCCGGCGATGTTTTTGTTGTCTACTATGCCGCGCCGGCCGGCGAAATAGCCCAGTCCCAGGCCGAAGAAAATAGGCACCAACGCATTGGCGATCATGGCCGCCATGGCGTTATCCCGAATGGCATCTTGTCCTCTGATTTCAAAATTTGGCGTTTCCCGCGGCTAGACGAATTGAGGCGTGCAATCCGTTACAATTCTTCTTTGTCTGCCGGAGCAAATCCGCTTCGGTGTTTTTAGCATGAAAGGAGCAACAGTGAAAGCCATACAGATCAAGGAATGCGGCGGCCCTGAAGTGATGGCCGTAGTCGATCTCCCCGTTCCCAAGCCCAAGGCCAACGAAGCCCTGGTGAAAATCAAGGCGGCGGGCGTGAATTATGCCGATGTGTACGTGCGCGAGGGCATGTATCGTCCGACTCTGCCCACCGTGCTCGGCCAGGAAGCGGCCGGCACGGTAACCGAAGTTGGGGCCGAGGTCACGACGGTGAAGCCCGGCGACCGGGTGGCCTATCGCGGCGCCATGGGCAGCTACGCCGAATATGCCGCTGTGCCGGCTGCCCTTCTGGTTCGCATCCCGGAGGGCATCAGCGAAGAGCAGGCGGCGGCAGCCATGCTGCAAGGCATGACCGCTCATTATCTGCTGTACAGCACCTATCCGGTTAAGCGCGGCGAGACCGTGCTCATCCATGCCGCCGCCGGCGGCGTCGGCCTGCTGCTGGTGCAGATGGCGCACCACATCGGCGCGCGCGTGATCGGCACCGTCTCCACCGAGGAGAAGGCCAAGCTGGCGCGTGAAGCCGGCGCCGACGAAGTCATCATCTACACCAAAACGGATTTCGAGGCTGAGACCAAGCGGATTATGAACAACAAGGGAGTCGATGTCATCTACGACTCGGTGGGCAAGGCGACCTTCGAAAAGGGACTCAACCTGCTGCGCCCGCGCGGCTACATGGTGAATTTTGGCGCGGCCAGCGGCCCGCCCGCGCCTCTTGACCTCAGCGTGCTCACCGCCAAGGGCTCGCTGTTTGTCACCCGCCCGAGCCTGCAGCACTATGCCGCCACCCGCCAGGAGACGGAAGAGCGCTCCGCCGCCATATTCGGCATGATCAAGAGCGGAAAGCTGAAGCTCAGGATCGAGCGCCGCTATCCGCTGGATCAGGCCATACAAGCGCATCGCGACATCCAGTCGCGCAAGACTACGGGAAAGCTGTTGCTGATTCCGTAGAGGGATTCGTTTGATGCAGCGCTGGTCCCGCTCTGCGGGACCAGCGCACCTTCATTGCTGGGGATCCTGGTCTGCTGCGCTGACGTGGGGCCGTTCCTAAGGTTAGCGCCGGGCCGATTTTACCTTTCTGCCGCTTTCCCATTTTGAAACAAAATATTCCACTTAAGTGGCCATCGCACAAAAAATTACATTGGCCAGAGACTCCCGTCATGGCTAGAATTAGCTCTGAAATAAGAAACGAACAATTCCTGTCGAAACCGATTTTGCCAAGAACGAAGTTTCGTCAGGAGTTTCTCTATCTGTACTACGTCGAAGTCAGATCTGTACTGTGTCGAAGCTGAAGTTGTTGTTGTTTGGAAATTCCCCGAAAGGTTTTGGAGAGGAAATGAGGAGAATAATTGCTGGAACGCTCGCACTAACAGTGTTGGGCTCGACTTGGCTGCTGGGCGCAGAGGGCGCCACTAAGGCTACACCGAAAAAGGCACCGGCGAAGGCTACCAAGGTAGTCAAGAAGCCGGTGGTCAAGAAGGCTCCGGTCGTCAAGGCTCAGCCGCCGATGACGGTCGCCGCCCAATTGCAGCAGATGAAAGGTCAGCTCAATCAACAGCAGCAACAGATCAACCAGTTGCAACAGCAACTTCAACAGAGCAATCAGCAGTTGCAGTCAGCGCAGCAGCAGCTTCAGTCGGGCGTGCAGAAAGCTGACCGTGACGCGATGGCTGCACAGCAGGCTGCTGCTTCAGCGCAGCAGTCCGCCAACAGCCTGAACTCGTCGGTCTCCGACCTGAAGACCACCACCACCACCATTTCCCAGGGATTGGCGGTAACTCAGAAAGACGTGAAAGAGTTGCTCAATCCGCTGGCCATCCGCTACAAGGGCATGACGATTATGCCGAACGGCATGTTCGCCATGGAGGCTTTGTATCGCGCCAGGACTGAAAACATCGACGTGACCAGCAGCTTCAATAAGACCCCGCTGTATGGCGCCGCTGCTGCCAGCGTGGGTGAGTTCCGCATGCAGGCTCGCAACTCGCAGATCGGCTTTACCTTCTTCGGCAATGTCAACGAGAAGACAAAGCTGACCGGCATGTGGCAGATGGACTTCAACAGCGTCAACGGAGTCAGTCAGGCATACGCGAGCCAGAACTTTGCGCCTCGCCTGCGCCATGGCTGGGGCCGTGTGCAGTGGGGCAATGGCTGGGCCTTTATGGCCGGCCAGACCTGGAGTATGGGCATGGTCAACCGCAAGTTGATCGATCAGTTCACCGAAACTTCACCGGTGACTGTCGACAACGGCACCATGACCGGTTATCCTTCCACTGCCCGCATTGTGACAGCACGCTTGACCAAGAACTTCTGGAACAACAAGGCCGCGATCGCTATCTCAGCGGACAACTCTGACTATACCCTTACCGCTGACCAGGCGACCTTCCCTAACACGTTGTTGGGTGTCCCTGTCATCGGGACCCTTACCCTTCCTAATTCACCGGCCTACGCCGGTACCTGTACTGCACCCAGTAACTCTTCTTGCTGGGCTCCCTTAACCACCGCATCTCCAGTTGCTCCGGATTTCTGGGTGAAAATCGGCACCAATCCGGGCTGGGGCCACTATGAATTCAAGGGCGTGGCTCGCTTCTTCCGCGACCGCCTCGCCACCAACGCTACCAGTCTACAGGGTCAGGGCACCAACACCACAACTGAGGGCTGGGGCTTGGGCTTTGGCGCCATCATGCCGATTACGAAGAAGCTTGATGTCTACTTCAACGGCTTGGCGGGCGCCGGCGTTGGCCGGTTCTCCAACTCGAATGCCGTCGACGTGACGCTCAGCAACGATGGTCACACCCTGGTTCCGGTCAAGACAGTCTTCTCAACCGTCGGACTGGAGTTCCATCCCATGCCGAAGCTTGACGTCAACTTCTACGTCGGCCAGGAGTATTACGCCCGGACACAGGAGAACGTCGGACCTACCAAGGGCGGCTACGGCAGCGTTTTGGCGTCGGCCGGTACCGACAACAAGACGATCAAGGAAGCCATGGCCAGCATCGTCTATCGCTGGTACAGGGGCCCCTACGGCACCTTCCAGACGATACTGCAAGGCCAGTACTGGGTGCGCGCCACCTGGGCAGCTAATACCACAGGTACTCCTCCCGCTTGTAACTCGTCGGCAGGCATCAACTACATCGGCGACAATTGCACCGCGAAGGGCGGCAACTCCGTTTTCTGGCTCTCCTTCCGGTACATACTGCCGTAAACTGTCTTTCGATTTGCAACCTTTGGCTGCCGGCAACCCCGGCAGCCTTTGTTATTGAGGCCGGAAGAAGCTTCCAGTTTCGAGCTTCGAGCCGGCGCCGGAGGCTTTGGTGGAAGCCCACGCCTTCAGGCGTGGGAACCAATGCTGAATAATAAAGGCGCCTTCAGGCGCTGTGGATGACGTGCTGTGCCCCCATATGGTTTAGGCACGGCGGCTAAAGCCGCAGCGGTGACGGCTTCAGCCCCTGGGCTTTCCGAAGCTTGCAGGGGCTAAAGAGTTTGCGTGAGAACCCTTGCATCGCCCCTACGGGGCTCGACAACTTCCTACTTTTCGCCCCCAGCGCTGAAGCGCTGGGCTAACTTGCACCCCAGGAAACGCAAAAGCGGCGTTTCCTGGGGACCCCGCAGCATCGCCGCTACGCGGCGCTGACCGGTTTTTCGTTCCACTTCTCGCTCGTAACCGAGGTTCTCACGCAGACTCTAAAGCCCGGCTTTATTTACGGGTTCTGCGGCACGACTGAAGTCGTGCCCTGATACGAAGCGCACTCGCCTTCGACGGGCGCTTGTTAATGGTCTGCACCGTTGTTTGCGTAGATGTACCACCAGTCTTTCGGGTCCCAGTAGGGATTGCGGCAGTAGTCGGGCAGCCCGGAATCGGCTGGCGGAGAGACGCAAGCGGACTTCTTTTTTGCCTTCTTCGTTTGCGTGTTCTTTTTGTTCTTGTCCTTCTTGCCGGTTTTTGTGGAGGCGTCTTCATGCGGCTGCGCCTTCCCCGTCTCGGCGCTGGCGCCACCTGGCGTCGGGCCTGGGACCGCGGCCTGCGGGCTCTGAGCAGATGCGCCCGCTTTTGCGGAGCCGGCGCCGAGCCTCATGGGGACCGCAAGAACAGCAGCCAGAAAGAGGGTAGTGCAGACCATGAACTTCAGCGGCATAAACCTGAATCTCCCGTTCTCGAGCTCGGATGGCCCGCATTATATCGCTAGTGTAGTGCGTCATAAATCAGAACACTGCAAACCGACCCCGCGAAGCGG
>JBEKQR010000118.1:0-12433 GCA_049519515.1 Candidatus Korobacteraceae bacterium | reverse complement strand
GCTTTAGCCGCCGTGCCGATGTATCCACAGCGCCTAAAGGCGTTTTGTTATTGAGCTTTGCTTCCCACGCCTAAAGGCGTGGGCTTCCACCTAGCAATTCACAGTTCTTGGACAGATTCTTACGAACATTCTACGAAGGCTTCGCCGGCCGCATGTCCTTCGAGCTCAGGTACCGGCTGTGCCAGCTCAGGCACTCGTTGAGAAGGTGAGGGGTGTGTTTCGCGGAGGCAAGTTTCTCCGCGCGCTCGAGGTAATCGCGCAGCAGCGGACGATAGTCCGGGTGGGCGCACTTTTCGATGATCAGCTTGGCGCGCTCCCGCGGAGCCAGGCCGCGCAGATCCGCCAGTCCCTGCTCGGTCACGACGGCCTGCACGTCGTGTTCGGTGTGATCGACGTGGGAAACCATGGGCACGATGGTCGAGATGGCCCCGTTCTGGGCGGTTGACGGCGCCATGAAAATCGAGAGATAGCTGTTGCGGGCAAAATCGCCCGAGCCCCCGATTCCGTTCTGCATGCGCGAGCCCATGATGTGGGTCGAGTTGACGTTGCCGTAGATGTCGCCTTCGATCATGGCATTCATGGCGATCACGCCCAGCCGGCGAATGACCTCCGGATGGTTGGAGATGTCCTGCGAGCGCAGCACGATGCGCTTGCGCAGATCGTTGATGTCGGCCAGGAACTCTTCGCAACATTGCGGGCTCAGCGATAACGCCGTGGCCGAGCAGCTTGCCAGCTTGCCCGCCTGCAGCAGCTTCACCATGCCGTCCTGCAGCACTTCGGTGAAGCCGGTCATGCCGTCGAAGGGCGCTTGCAGCAGGCCGAACAGGACCGCATTGGCAATGTTGCCGACTCCTGACTGCAGCGGGAAGAGCGTAGATGGCACGCGCCCCTTCTTCACCTCCCAGCCGAGGAAGTCCAGGATGTTCCCGGCGATGCGGTTCGAGGTCTCGTCCGGCGGCTTGTAGGCGCTGTTGCGGTCGGGAGAGTCGGTCAGAACCACCGCGACTATCTTATCCAGCGGAACCTTGAAATAAGGCGTGCCAATGCGCTGCCCGGGGTTCACCAGCGGAATGGGTTGACGCCGGGGCGGCGCCTCCAGCCCGTAGTAAACGTCGTGCATGCCTTCCAGTTCCGCTGGCTGCCAGGAGTTGACCTCAATGATCACCTTTTCGGCGCGGTCCAGCCATGTACGGTTGACGCCGATAGAGGAGCTGGGGACCAGGCTCCCGTCCCGCAGTACTGCGCTTACTTCAATTACCGCCATGTCCAGTCCCAGGACCCCGTACTCCACGGTCTGAGCGACGTGGCTGAGATGCATGTCGGTGTACGCAATTTCGCCCGAATTAATGCGCTTGCGGGTCTCGGGATCGGACTGATACGGCATCCGGCGTTCAATGGCATCGACCTCTCCCAATGCGCCATCCACCTCCGGGCCAGTAGAGGCACCGGTCAAGATGCTCACCTGAAACTTCTGGCCCCGCTGGTGGGCATCGGCAATCCGTTGGGCCAGCGCCACTGGCACGGACTTGGGATAGCCTGCGCCGGTGAATCCGCTCATCCCAATCCGGGCTCCGGGGCTGACCAGCCGCGCAGCCTCTTCTGCGCTCATCACACGTCTTGCCAAGGTTGAATTCAGGACTCGGGAGGGTGCCGGGGCAACGGTTGCCATTTAGTTGTCCTTTCAGGGCCGAAGCCGTAGGTTAAACACCTAATATCGGTAGTGAGTATCTCTACCTGCAATTTGGGCTCAAATGCGGCTCAGCCACTGAGCTTATGGAATCAATGACTTAGCTCATGGTCCCGGCGGAAGCTGGAGCGCCGACCGTGCGATTTGCTAGGCATCGCTGCATTTTGCAGTAGCGCAATTCGCAGCCTCTGCGGGCCTCGGCAAAAACCGCCGTTGCCCTTGCCGGGGGGAAGCGGCAACCGCTGCCTAGCCAGTAACGGCAAGTTGGGACGCAACGGCAAGTTGGGACTCAGCAGGGATGGGGAGGTCGCGTTGGCGCGGACGGTTGCGGCGTTGTTCTGGTTACAACCAGCGCAATCCGGAACGGCTTTCCACCCCAACGAACTTCGTTCGTTGGGGACCCCCGTTTTGAGCGGAGGCCATATGCTTTCAGCGATTCGATGTGGTGTGCGTGTCGAGCGTAACCCAGGGAACATGGAACTTCTGGACTGGAGTTTCTCCAAATCTAATTCACTTGCCTATCCGTGAGCTCCTATGTATGCTGTGGCGCGTACCCCGATTAATCCTGTTTGTTTCTGTTGGGTCCTGTTGGGCCACTTGGCCCGTAAGATGCGGAGCCCACTGCTTCGCAAACAATCGTCCTTCCATCCGTGGGCCAGGTAGTCGATTTTACAAAACAGTTTTTCTCAGGAGCGGCTATGAAAACGCGCTCTTCTATGAGCGGGCTTTTCTACTGTCAACTCTGCCGTAATGCTGTCATCGTTCTAATCACGCTGGTTGCGCTCGCCTGTAGTGCATCTGCTGCTGAAGAAAACAGCACTACCCAGCCCGGGGCGCAGCCGAAGTCATCCTCCGGATCTCAGGCGAGCGAGGCTCTCGCGCCGGCATCCGCTACCAACCCCGCAATTCCGGAAACGGCAACGGCGCCTGTTCAATTGAAAGTCGTCCTTCTCAAGCCGCTGGTTCGCCTCGAAAACACCCGCTCCGGAATTAAAACCGATTTTGGTGCCGCAACAATGTTCGCACCCACGATTACTAACGTTGGTCTTCCGCATGACCGTATGCGGTCTGACGGAAGCTACGAATCTCTCCTGCTCAATGCAGCAATTACGGGAGTGGGACCGAAGGTAACCCTGCTCGACCCAAGAAAACTCGAGCCGTCCGTCGTGGAGGCGTGCATGAAGCTGGGCTCCCTGTCTTCAAGACTGGCCCGAGGAAACGTGAATGAGGAAGCTCTCAAGGCGCTTGCGTCCCTCGATGAGCAATCGGCCATCTTGGTGCATTTCCTTCGCGTGGAAGGCGGTGGACCAGGCAGGTCCTGGAACCCGAACAGTGGCGCGATCACATCTTCGACGGACAGCACACTCATTCAGGCCGCGCTGATTTCCGGCAAGACAGGAAAGGTTATCTGGAAGGGAGAACGCCTCATTCGCTATAAGGCCCTGAAGCCGACAGACGAAGCCTTGGGCAAAGTTTTGACGGAATTATACGGAAACTTCGATATCAAATAGGGAGGGTGAAAGGTGAGACGAGTGTTCAGGTCTGGATTCATAGTTTTGTTGCTTACCGTGGCTGTCTCCGTCGTCTGTGCAGCTAAGAAGAGGGCGGAGCCTCAATCGGATTCCAAGTTCGGTGCGATCGAAAATATCTCCGTGCTTCCAATTGTTGACGCCAGAACAGGCGATAAAGCTGGCGTTAGCTTGGAGAAGCTGCAGCGGAGTGTGGTGAATGCCCTGAAGAGAAAGCAATACCCTGTGCAAGCGGCCGACAGCTCAGGCGAAGCTGGAGAAATAGCGATTGAAGATGTTGAAGCCGCTGATCCTCAGTACATAAAGAAACTGGGACCGGCAGACGCGCGCTGGGTACTGATAATTTTTCTGGACGATGTCGCGTCCAAGGTCACCTTTGGCAGCACGGGCAACGCGAAATTAAGCGGCTTCCTGTTCGACAAGAGCAGCGGCGAACTCGTCTGGAAAGGCAGAGGCATAGGCCAGGCCGGACAGGGTGGGCTGATGGGAATGGCGATGAAGGGGGCGATGAAGGGCGCAGCGCTCGAAGCAGCCGTCTTCAATCTCATAAGGGAAATACCAAAGCGTCCAAAGAATGGCTAGCGGGGCCACGCAAAGTTAGAACAAGGCAAGCAGGCGAAGCAAACTACCCCACTCAAGCAAAAGAAGCTTGAGTGGGCCACCTCCGAAGCATTTGTCACCCGGCGTTGACGTTCACCACCAGGCGTCCGCGCACGCGTCCGGCGACGATCTCTTGGGCTGCGGTGAGCGACTCCGCGAGTGAAATCTCGCGCATCATGGCGTCGAGCTTGGCCATATCGAGGTCGCGCGCTAACCGCCGCCAGGCTTCTTCGCGCAACGGTCTTGCCGTCGTTCCCGAATTAATGCCATAAAGCGTGACCCCGCGCAGAATGAACGGCGCAACCGTCGCCGGAAAGTCCATTCCCTGGGCCAGCCCGCAGGCGGCCACGGCTCCGTTGGCCTTGGTCTGAGCGCAGGCATTGGCCAGCGTATGGCTGCCGACGGAATCGACCACGCCGACAAAACGCTCTTTCTGCAAAGGCCTGCCGCCGGGCTCGCTGAAGATGGCGCGGTCGATCACCTCCGCCGCGCCCAGCGATTTCAGGTAATCGCTCTCGGCCAGCTTTCCGGTGGAAGCTATTACGCGGTATCCCAGCTTGCGCAGCAGGGCGATGGCAACGCTGCCCACGCCTCCGGTGGCGCCGGTCACCAGAATTTCTCCGTCTCCGGGCTTGAGGCCGTGTTTCTCCAGGGCCATGACGCAAAGCATGGCCGTGTAGCCGGCGGTGCCGATGCCCATCGCCCGTTTGGTGTCCAGAGGAGCGGGCAAGCGCACCAGCCATTCCGAGTTGAGCCGGGCTTTCTGCGCCAGCCCTCCCCAGTACAGTTCGCCCAGGCCGCAGCCGGTCACGGCGAAGCGGTCGCCCGGCTTGAACTCCGGGTTGTTGCTGCTCACGACCACCCCGGCGCAGTCCAGGCCCGCCACCATCGGCCACTTGCGAATGACCGGGGCCTTGTCGGTGATCGCCAGGCCGTCCTTGTAATTAATGCTGGAATACTCGATGCGCGCCAGCACATCGCCCTCGGCCGGCAGTTGCGCCTCGTCCAGGGTCTTCAACTCAGCGGAGAACTGCTTGTTTTCTCTGGTCAGGTATATGGCTTTGAACATGGGATCTCCCGCAGAAAAAGTGCTAGAACAATTGCCCTGATACAAATCCCGTAGGCATTGTATAAGGCTGAAGGTGTAATGCTGAAATTTCCCGAGCGGTTTCTGCTGCTTGCCGCAATCGGCGTGGGTGGCACGCCTCCTTTCCGGAGCAGCCCTGATACAATGCGGTCTGCTGAGCCTCCCACGATTGACCGATTGCCGGGAAACTCTTGCGCCAGCTCAAACGAAAGGCTTGCGTAGACATCCACGGTGAATGTGGCGCCCCACATCTGCCTTCTGTTGGCAGATGTGAGTTGCAAGAGCATTCGCCGTGGTCCCAGCAAAGTGAATATCCCCTTGCCGGGGTGGAAGGGAGCCCGAGGTCGCGCCCATGCTTGGTTTGCAGGACATATTAATGCTCGTCGTGGTCTTCTCTTCCATGGCGGCGGGCGCTCTTTTTCCGGGCTTCGGTTCGTGGTTTCGCGGCGTCCCCTTGCCGGGAATGCTGGGGCTGCTGTTTCTCAGTTTCCTCTCGATTCCCGTCAGCTCGATCTGGCAATTGATCAGGAAATCTCCGGGCTCGATCGTCTACCTGGTATTTACCAAGCTGATCGTGCTTCCGGCGGCGGTATTTTTTCTCTTCGAGCGCCTGTTCCCGAGTCACGCGCTGGCGGCGCTGCTGCTGAGCGGAATCGCCCCGGCAGTCATGTCGCCGCTGATTGCGGAGATGTTGTCGGCTAACACGGCGTTCGTGGTGGTGGGAGTGGTGGTCAGTTGCTTCCTGATCCCGGTCACGCTTCCCGCGCTGGTCAAGCTTCTCGCCGGCCGGACCATGTTCATTTCATTTGCCGCCATGTTCCGCACACTGAGCCTGGTCGTGTTTATTCCCTTCGTGCTGGCCGAATTGCTGAAGCACTTCTCTCCGGCAGGCGCCCGGCGGCTTCTTGCCATCCGCTATCCGGCGACGTTGCTGATTATCTGCATGCAGATGCTCGGCATCTTCTCCGGCTATGCCGTGACCTTCCGCCGGCAGGCTTCCATGATCTGGATTGCCGTGGCGGTTTCCATAGTCCTGGCGGCACTCTACTTCGTGGCGGGATTTTTGTTCTCCTGCCGCATGCCGGTGCGCGAACAGCTCACCTTCATGATCAGCTTCGGGCTGATCAACAACGTTCTGGCCATGGTCTTCGCCGCCCAGTTTTTCGGCGTCGTCGAGCCGCTGGTGGCAGCCATGTATATGATCCCGTTCTGGCTCTTGCTGGTGCCCATGCGCATGTACCAGAAACTGCGGCTGGGCCCGGCAGAAGGCGCAATTCTGACAAAGACTGCAGGGATAAAGCCCTGAGAAACTGAAAGGAACAACACGCGTGAATGAGCTAACGAAAGATGTGGTGGTTGTGCAAGCCGACGCGCTGCGACGCTTCGGCGCGGAGTTGTTTGAAAAAACGGGGATGAAAGCCGAGGAGGCGCTGATCAACGCCGACAACCTCGTAGATGCCGACCTGAAAGGCATTGATTCGCACGGAAGCAGCCGACTGCCGCTGTATCTGAAGCGCATTCGCCTTGGCGTCGTGCGCGCCAATTGCGAATTCAAGGTGCTTTCCGACCGGCTCTCGGCCGCTACCCTGGATGCCTGCAACTCCATGGGTGCTTATGTCTCGTGCAAGGCAATGGACCTGGCGCTGGACAAGGCCGCGCAAACCGGAGTCGCCATGGTGAGCGTAGGCAACTCCAACCACAACGGCTGTGCCGGGTATTACGCCGAGCGGGCGCTGCGCCGCGGCATGATTGGCATTGTCGGCGGCAACAGCAAGGCGCGCATGGCGCCCTGGGGCGGACGGGATGTGTATCTCGGCACAAATCCGATTGCGGTTGCCATTCCCACCGACAAGCAGTTGCCGGTACTGGCCGATCTGGCTACCAGCATCGTGGCGCGCGGCAAGCTGGTGGTTGCCGCCAAGAAGAAGCAGCCTATTCCGCCGGGTTGGGCACTGAACAAGGAAGGCGAGCCGACCACCGATCCCGCCGAAGGCGTGCTGGGTTCGGTGATGCCGGCCGCCGGGGCCAAGGGATCGGCGCTGGCCCTGGTGATCGATGTCCTCTCTTCCGTGCTCTCCGGATCGCTGTCCGGTCCCTACGTCCGGGACCTGTACACCGACTTCGACCAGCCGGCCTGCGTCAGCCACGTCTTTGGCGCCATCAACATCGAGGCCTTCACTTCGGCCGCCCGCTTCCGCAGCGAGATGGACCGCATGATCACCGAGATCAAGAACAGCAGGCCGGCCAAGGGCGTCTCGGAAATCTTCCTGCCCGGCGAAAAGTCACTTCGCCGAAGGGAGAAGTGGCTGAAGGAGGGAATCCCCATGGCTGCCGCCATCGTGGACGAACTGAAACGCGAAGGCGAACAGAGCGGGGTGCGTTTCCCGATTTAAGATCTAAGATTTTCGATTTCAGATTGAAAAATAACAGCCCCAACATATTGCGCTCTTTGTCGTTCAATCTGAAATCTGAAATCAAAAATCTTAAATGGCTTTGCTGCCGTACTCCAGTAGACGGCGCTCGCCCTGGAGCTCGCGCAGCGGCTTTATGTCCTGGGTGAGTTCGAGGGTGCCGAGATACTTCCCTTCCCGGTCGCGCACCGCGAAGTAGCGGATGTGAACGTACTTGCCGTGGAAGTCGATCCAGAACTCAGCCACGTTCTGCCGTCCGGCGCGAAAGTCGGAGAGGATCTGGTCCACCACGTTTACGCTGCGCGGCGGATGGCAGTTCTGCACTTTGCGTCCGATGATCGCCTTGCTGCGGGCGAAGATGCGCTCCGGGCCTTCGGTAAAGAAGGCGACGCGGTCGTCGGCGGCCACGAAGGTCAAATCCAGCGGCAGGGTGTAGAAGATGGCCGTGAGCTGTTCGAGGGTGATGTTGCCGCTGGGCAGCATGAGCGCGCCCCCTGCGGGCACGTTCATCGCCTCGCGCACAACCGCCGCCGAAGGCGCGTAGCCCTGCTGTGGCTCGACCAGGCACCATCCATACTTGGGAGACGATGCCCAGACTTCGGCCCACTCGTCTTCCGTCAGTGTGTTCAGCGACACCGGCAGGAGGATCTTCTCTTCCTTGAAGATCATCTCCTCGACCGCGCCTGCTGCCAGCAGGACCAGCGATGAGAGAGCCGCCAGGTCGCCGGCTTTGCCCGCGGGCCGTTGCATGGCCTCACCCAACTGCTTGAGCATGCCCCGGATTTCGTCATGCTTCGCCCACATGACCTTGGAAGGGCCGGCGATGCCGTGTTTTTCCAGGAACGGAAACAGGGCGTGCTCTTTGCGCTGGTAGTGCTTTTCCACGTCCATCAGGTCGTTGAAGGCCTGGCGCAACTGGATGAGCGGCGCGGTGGCGTCGCTCGACCCCGCCGCGCCGACCGTGGTCGCGGCGGGGACCTCGCTGTTTCCAGTGAGCGCGCGCAGCTCGGCCACGGCCGCGCTCAGCTTCGTGAGGGTCTGCCGCAGGGCGTCGTTTTCGCGCCGGAAGGTATCCACCGGATGGCCGGGCGCGAGATTGGGAGAGGAAATCTGCACCAGCACCTCGCGCGTGACCTGCGAATGCAGGTCGCACATGGAGCGCACTTCTTCCACCGGCATGCCTTCGGCCATGAGCTCCTGTTCCATGGCCATGATCTCGCCGGCATCGGTCTGTTTTACGATCTGCCGCAACTGGCTCTTGACCTGCTCGGCGGGCGCGCCGGAGTGCAGGTGCTTGATGATGTCTTTTAGTGCGCGAACCCGCTGCGCCCGGTTGTCGATCAGTTCACTCATCGCTTGCTCCTCGGTACCCGGCAGGCCGTATTTGCGTCTGCCGGGGTGATTACAAATCCAAAGTAGCAGCGCCGGCCAGGGCCGTAGATGACTTAAGTCACGACGTCGGGAGTCCACGGCAGATGCCGTTTTCGTGATTGTTGAAGTGGCCTGCGGGAGAATGGCTCGCCGGTCCCCGAGATTACTGAAGTCGACTGCCCGACTGCCAGCGGAAGGGGCGCCCGTGCCCAGGCAGGCGCGAACCTCCGTAACCTTCAACCGGCTTGCGGCGACGCCGGTCTGCCGCTATGCTCCTTTCGCTGCTAAATACATCGCTTCCGGGTCCCCAGACGCGCCAGAAGTCTCCAGCAAGCACCGTGGTTGCGCTTCCTGGGGTAGAG
Organism: Candidatus Korobacteraceae bacterium; assembly: GCA_049519515.1. Classification (GTDB taxonomy): domain Bacteria; phylum Acidobacteriota; class Terriglobia; order Terriglobales; family Acidobacteriaceae; genus CAWBRT01. The sequence continues at coordinate 3,386 of JBEKQR010000118.1, read as the reverse complement.
ATGCGGCGCGGGAAGGGGCGGCCGCGCAGAGGATGCGGACATGTTTCGGGCGAAACTAAGCCGCGGATTTCTTGAGGTCTTCACCGACGACGGCGTCCACTACGTGAAGCCATCGCTGCTGGAACGGTTGCAGTTGATCTGGATTTTCCGTAATTTCTCCGTGCTCTCGCAGCAGGTGCTGAGCGCGCGTCAGCAGCATCTTGTCTGCTCGCTATGCTCCGAGGAGCGCATGGTTGCGTCACTCGAGCTCAATGAGCGCGAGACCAGGGCCCTGATCGGCAAACTGGATACCACGACGGTTCTGCCCTCGTCCTACCCTGAGGAGCGGCGCAAGAGTCCTCGCTCCACGGCGCAGTTCGAGGTTCGCTACGGAATTGGCCGTCACCTGTTCGAGGGCCAAGGGTGGAATTACAGTGCCGGCGGACTCGCCTTCACCGGGCCGCGGCAGTTTCCGGTGGGCGCGGAGCTGGAGCTGCGCTACCACATAAATCCGGAGGCGGAGTGGATCAGGGTGCGCGTCCTGGTGCGGCATCGGGAGGCCGGAGTGATGGGGGTCGAGTTCCTGAACGAGCCGGAAGAGTGATTACGGAGAGCTTTGTCCACGTTGTCCCAGCCGCACTACCAGGCCCGCGCCAAACAGAAAATTGTTCTGCCGGGCGTTCACGCCGTTGGGAAATAGCGTTAGCAAGTACTCCGTTTGCGCCGGCCGCGAATACGTTGAGCATTTACCCGGCGGCGGTCCAGCCACCATCAACGAAGAGGGTCTGGCCGGTAACAAAATCGGATGCCGGACTGGCGAGATAAATAGCCGCACCTATAATGTCATCGATAGTGGCAACACGGCCAAGAGGAATGCGGCTGATCAGGGTCTTGAGGAATTCTTCCGAATGGTGGCGGGACGGGGTCCTGACCGTAGCCGGCGCCAAGGCGTTTACCCGGATTCCGAAGGGCGCCCATTCGACCGCCAGCGCCTCGGTCAAGTGCGCCACTCCGGCCTTCATGGCCGCATAGATCGACCGCTCCTTCACCACGGTACGGCTGTAGGTGGAGCTCATATTGATGATCTTGCCGTAGTTCCGGCCACGCATGATGGCCCCGATGATCTGGCAGCAGAAGAAGAGTCCTTTTAAACCGGTATCGAAGACGCCATCCCAGTCGTCTTCGGTAATGTCCCAAGCCGGCTTCTTGACGGAAAAAGCGGCATCATTGACGAGCACGTCCACCCGGCCGAACCTTTGCATGATAAATTCTTTCAGTTGCTCGATGCTTCCCGAGTCCCGCACATCGAGACAAAACAGTTCCGCCCGCCCGCCATTCTTCCCTATTTCCGCGCATACCTCTTCCAGCTTCTGCCGGCGGCGGCTGCAAAGGAGGAGTTCGGCGCCCGCGCCCGCGAAACCGATGGCCAGCTCCCGGCCAATGCCTTCGCTGGCCCCGGTCACCACAACGACTCTTCCTTCCACGGAAAAAAGGTTGCTGTAGTTGCTCACCGCCCGGTCTTCCTTTCGCGGATCAGCCTAGAGCTTGTTTTAAAGCCCGCATTTTTGTTGGCTCTGGACGGCGTGGCTCAAGGCACCCCAGCAAGTCAAATGCGGACTTGCTGGGGACCCCGCGAAGCCACGCCCCTTCAAAGCACTATTTTTGAAACAAGCCTTAAGTAGCACTCAAACTCTTGAGAAGTTTTTCAGAGATAGCTTCAGCGACGTCTGTAGTCGATGAGGTCCCGCCGAGATCGTAGGTCCTCACCTTTCCTTCAACCAGGACATCGGTGACGGCCTTCTCCAAGAATGAACCTGTCGTCTTTTCCCCGATAAAGTCGAACATCATGCGCGCGGCCATGATGGCGGCAATAGGGTTGACTACATTCTTGTCCGCATATTTCGGCGCGGTTCCATGAATGGGCTCAAAGACGCCCATAGAGTCGCCGATATTTCCGCCGCAGGCAAACCCCATGCCTCCTATGGTGCCTGCCCCCACGTCGCTCAAGATATCGCCATTCGCATTTTCCGCAAAGACGATGTCGAAGCGCTCCGGCCTCATGACCATCTGCATGGCGCAGGCATCGATAGTCATGTCATCGGCTTCAATGGATGGATAGGCCTTGGCAATCTCGTAGAAGATCTGCCTCATAGGCTCGTCAGTATAGGTAAGGACATGGGCCTTGTGAGTGAAGGTTACCTTCTTTCGTCCTTCTTTGAGAGCCAGCTCAAAGCAGAACTTCAGGATCCGTTCCATGCCCTTCCTGGTGAAGACCCTCAGGTTGACATAGGTGTCCCCGTCGATATAGCCATCACCCCGATAGAGACCTTCCGTATTCTCCCTCACGACGATCAGGTTGGCCTTGGGCCTAAACGCGCCGGAACCCGGCAGGGCCTTAATGGGACGCACATTGGCATAGAGATTGAACCCCAAGCGAAACCCCATGAGTATCTTATGCGTATACGGATTTCCTGCTGCTCCGAAGAGAGTGGCGTTTGTCCGGCCAATCCCCTCCATGGTCTCCTTGGGCAATGGGTCTCCGTACTTGGCCACGGCTGCTTCGCCGGTATCCATCCTCGAAAACTCGAGGGAAAACGTCTTTGCCCCCTCATTAACCGTGTTCAATACGATCTGGGCAGCCTTGATGACATCCCGTCCAATGCCATCGCCCGGGATGATTCCAATCTTGTACTTTTTCTTCATCGCAAAGCTTCTCCATCGCAGATAGGGGATAGTCGATAGTGATATGGGAATAGTGGTTAGGTCATTAATGTCCGCCTAACCCCTATTCCCTATTCCCTAATCCCTAACCCATCGTTAAACAACAACAATCTCCTTGGGGAACTTGTGAAGACACTCGCCCACGCCGGTTTTGGTGACCATGTAGTTGTCGCAAATGATCGCCGTCGCCTTCTTTGAGGCCACCACCGGATGCACCGCGATGTTCATATTCTCCATGATCTTCATCTTTTCGCCGATCTGGAACGAGGGCCTCTCCACCAAGTCGTATCCCTGGCCGTGGGCATAGAGCCGGGTTTCTTCCGGAAATCCATGGCTTCTGAGGAATTCATTGTTCGCATCCCACAAGTCCATAGGATCCACGCCGGGCTTCACCATCTTCAGGTTGAGGGCCTGCAACTTCTTTTCGTCCTCGAACTGCTTCTGAAGCTCCTCGGGGATTTTGCCGATGCAGGCGATCCGGTGCAGGTGCGTATAGTACCCCGCGGGATCGATGGCCTCCACCAGGATGCCGATCTGGTCTCCTTCCTTTAACTGGCGGTTCATGGCGTGGATCGAACTATATCCGAAGGCATTCCCCGCGGGTGCGGACCCGATCAGGATGAACTGCTGCTCGCTGCCGAGCATGCGGCATCTCAATCTTCCCATGGCCGCGACTTCAAACTCTC